>PMLB01000429.1:0-1628 GCA_003158735.1 Myxococcales bacterium
GGGCTTGCCACTGGCCTGCTGCTGTTTTTTCGCCTCGGCGAGCCACAAAGGCAGATTTGCGACATGTGCAATGGAGTCCAGCCACAGCCCGGTGGGGTACTGCTTGACCTTGCGAATGGCTTTCGCTTCCGCAGGAAAGGCCTTGGCGGTTGCTTCGACGTTGTCGACGTATTCGGGGTTGAGGAAGAAGTTGACGTCCAGGAAGGGATTGCGGCGTGAGCCCTCACCTCCGCCCGGCGCCGTGGCGGTGCTGCCCTTGCCCATGCTTGCGCAGGCCGAAAGAGCGATCGAGACTGACAAGACTGCGAGAACGCGCTGATGAATCATGGATATCTCCTGTCAACAGGCCGTGGCCAGAGGTTCTGCGGGAGGCCAAGCCGCCTCCTTGCCCAAAGAGAGTCGTGAGCTAGCGGGCGCAGGCCAGGTTTTGTGTCAGCCGAATCCGCCTACGCCGCACTGTTTCTGCCTGCGCTGTGTTGGGCCTGGCTCTGCCATAAGGTTGACCCGCGCGGATCCGCGTGGGACTCATAACCCTGTGGAGGTGGACTCATGAACGCGCCCCGACCCAATACCAGCCCCGTGGCTGTTTCTTCATGCCGTACTTTGGCCGCCCTGTCGGCGCTCGCGCCGCTGCTCATTCTTGGCTGCATGGCGCGAACTCCGCTCCGATCGACGACACAAAATTCCTCGGAACCTGAGGAAACTGGTGGCGCAACCAGCGAGACGACTGGCGCTGCAGGTGCAAGCGGCTGGAACACCGCGGCTGCGGCCGGCGCGGGCGGGGCTGAAGTGGCAGGCGGTAGCGTGGCCACAGCAGGCAGCTCCGACGCGGGTGGAGCGGCGGCAGGGGCCGTGGCGGGCGCCGTGGCTCAAGGTGGATCCTCGTCTGTGGCTGGGATGACTGCGACCTCCAGCGCCGGACACCCTGCGGGCGGCACCACGTCGGCGGTTGCCGGCGCAACAGCGAGCAAGGGTGGCACATCGGGCGGCGGCGCCGTGGCCACGGGCGGCACCAAAGCCACAGCCAGCACATCCCGCGACGGCGGCGTGTCACCCGACGGCGCAGCACCACCCGGCACCCCCGTGATCACTGACAGCGGCTATGTGACCGTGTCAGCGGGCACGACCATTTTGGCGGGGTTTGTCTCGTCCTCTGCCGGAGGATCGGGATCGTCGATTACGTTGATCTACGGAGCGTCATCCTTCTGCGCGTCGGGCTCAGTGGGCAAGAACAGCACCTACAATTGCTGGGCCACTGCCGGATTCGGTGTCAACCAGGCTCAATCGGGTGCGAGCGGATCTTCGAACTCGCTGGCACTCACGGGCAGCTCAATTACTGTCAGCTATGTCAACAAGGGTGGCTCCACACTGGAACTCCAGCTCTATGACGGCAGCAACTTCTGGTGTAGCTACCTACCGTCGTCAACCACCCCGACTACCAAGACGATTGCGTTTTCCAGCCTGAATACCAAGTGCTGGGACAACACTGGTACCTCCTTCACATCTGGCACATCAATCACATCGGTGGACCTGGTCGTGCCAGGCAGTGCCTTCGCAGCCACGCCCTACGATTTCTGCTTTCTGGGCCTGACGGTTCAATAGACGTGGGAACCCTGAAAGGGTTCGCT
>PMLB01000429.1:1645-19005 GCA_003158735.1 Myxococcales bacterium
CGCTCGGCCTCGCCACCCCCTCCCGCGCTCTGGCTCCGCCGGGCTAAGCCCGCCTTCGCCTACGCGACTACGCGATAGTCACGGCGCCGGGCGGCGCATGCACTGTTTGTAGGGGACGCGGCCGGGGAGTGCGGGGATCTCCTTGCATTCCTCACCACGAGGGCAGTCCGGATCTTCCTCGCAGGACACGGAAGCGGCCAGCCAGCCCGCGGCACCGATCACCGCACCGACACCGATGACCGTGGTGATCAAACCAAAGTTCGCGGTGCCGTTCTCGTTGCGGCGTTCGCCCACCGCCCAGGTGGTCCCGCCGCCCACCAATAGCGCGGCGCCAACGGCAGCCAATACCTTGGGACCCGCGTAGGTGCGTGCGCAGCCCCCAGCGAGACAGCCCGCGAGCAAAAGAGCGACGGCAGCGCGCCAGGTATTTCGCAGATGGATCACGATCCAGAAGATCGCCGATATCGCCCGTCTCGTCCACTGCCTCCGCCTTTGCCACCGCCACCGCCCCTGTCACCCACACCGCACCCGGCCCCGAACGCGTCAAAGAAGCAGTATAAGTTCGCCTTATGGTGTCGCGCCAGACTTGATTCCGGTCGAATGCTGGCATAATCCCGTCCCACCTCCCCATGCCCGAGATGAACATCATCCAGGCCGTGAATGACTGCCTTCGGGTCGAGATGCGCCGGGACAGCCGGGTTGTGGTGCTAGGCGAAGATGTGGGCCGCTTTGGCGGCGTCTTCCGCGCCACCGTCGGATTGCAGGAGGCATTTGGCCCGGACCGCTGCATCGACACACCGCTGGCGGAAAACGGCATCGTGGGCTGTGCCATCGGCATGGCTCTGTACGGGCTGCGACCCGTGGCGGAAATCCAGTTTGCTGACTACGTGTACCCGGCCTACGACCAGATCGTGAATGAGCTGGCCAAGATGCGCTACCGCTCGGGCGGTGAGTACCAGGCGCCGGTGGTGGTGCGCATGCCGGCTGGCGGCGGCATCAAGGGCGGGCACTATCATTCGCAATCGCCCGAAGCGATTTTCATCCACACACCCGGGCTCAAGGTCGTGTACCCGTCCAACCCTGCGGACGCCAAGGGCCTGCTGGCCTCGGCCATTCGCGGCGACGATCCGGTGATCTTCATGGAGCCCAAGCGCCACTACCGCACGGCGCGCGGGGAAGTGCCCGAGGGTGAATACCTGGTTCCCATCGGCAAAGCGGCGGTGCTGCACGAGGCATCAGGCCGATCCGCGCGCTCGGTGACTATCCTGGCCTGGGGCGCGATGGTGCACACGGCGCTGGACGCGGTCGAGAAAGGCACGGGGCAAGGCTACGACATCGAGCTCATCGATCTGCGCACGCTTTTGCCTTTCGACATCGAGACTATCCTTGCCTCGGTGAAGAAGACTGGGCGTGTGATCGTGGTGCACGAGGCGCCGCGGACCTGCGGCTTCGGCGCCGAGCTGGCTGCCAGCATCCAGGAGCGCGCGTTGCTACACCTGGAAGCCCCCATCCTGCGCGTAACCGGATTCGACACGCCCTTCCCCTATGCGCTAGAAATGGAGTATCTGCCCAGTCGCGAGCGTATCCTGGATGCCATCGAGCGTGTCACCACCGGCTAGTCACGAGGAGAACCATGGCCTACGAATTCAGACTGCCTGATATCGGCGAGGGAATGGCAGAGGGCGAAATCGTCCGCTGGCTGGTCAAAGAAGGCGACGTGCTCGCCCAGGACCAGCCCATGGTGGAGATCATGACCGACAAGGCCACGGTGGAGATCGCTTCCCCGCGTGCCGGGCGCGTGCTCGATCGCTGCTTCAAAGATGGCCAGCGCTGCCCGGTGGGCGACGTGCTGGTGATCATCGGCACCGACGAGGATGACGACCGAACGCCGGCCCCCATGACAACCACGCTGGGGCCCACCCCGGGGCCCACCCCGGCCGCGGTGGCATCCGCGCCGGTCCACAAACCCGAGACCGTGCTGGCCACCCCAGCAGTGCGCAAGCTGGCGCGCGAGATGGACGTGGATCTGACTGCAATGACGGGCAGCGGCCCAGGCGGCCAGATCACGGCCGACGACGTGCGCACGGCCAAGGTGTCGGCTGGCCTGGTGGCACCCACGCCGCGACCGATGGTGACCGGCGATGTCCGCATCCCGTTCCGCGGAGTGCGCCGCCAGATTGCCGAGCACATGTTGCGCACCCAGCGCGAGGTAGCCCAGTTCACCTATATGGAGGAGGTCGATGCCACCGAGCTGGTCGAGCTGCGCAACAAGGCCGAGGCGCGCCTGGCCAGCCACGACGTCAAGCTCAGCTATTTGCCCTTCTTCATCCGGGCCACGGTGGAAGCGCTCAAGAAGCAGCCTCAGCTCAATTCCTATCTCGATGAAAGGGCGGGCGAGATCGTGCAACGGCACGAATACCACATCGGCCTGGCCGCACAGACGCCCGAGGGGCTCATGGTCCCGGTCATTCGCCATGCCGAGCGGCGCTCGCTGCTGGAGTTGGCCCGCGAGGTGGAACGGCTGGCCACGTCCGCGCGCACCGGTCACGTGTCTCCGTCGGATCTGGGCGGCTCCACCTTCACCATCACCAGCCTGGGCGCGCTGGGGGGCCTGTCGGCCACGCCCATCATCAACTACCCCGAGGTGGCCATCCTGGCGGTGCACAAAATTGCCAAGCGACCCGCGGTGGTCGACGACAAGATCGTGATCCGCGAGATGATGAATCTGTCCCTCTCGGTGGATCACCGCATGGTCGATGGCCACGACGCGGCCAGGTTCGTGGCCGAGATCAAGGCCTCGCTGGAGACGCCAGGCCTGCTCTTCCTAGAATCGCACTAGCATGGCCGAAAAGCCCGTCAGCAAGGTCCGCTCGGGCCAGAGCCAGGCTGAAATCGTCGAGGCTTTCTCCGACGTGGACGAGGCGCGAGCCACCGGGCTGCGCCAGATCCTCGACGAGAATGGACGCGCTCTCGCAGCCATGCCCGCGCTCTCGCCTACGGACTTGGTGCGCATGTACGAGGGCATGCTGCGCGGCCGACTGCTCGATGAGCACCTGTTGACCATGCAGCGCCAGGGCCGCATCGGCCTGTATCTGGATGCCCGTGGCCAGGAAGCCGGGGTGATTGCGGCGGCCCACGCCATGGCCGCGGACGACTATTTCGTTCCGGCGCTGCGCGAGTCGGCCGCGGCCCTGTATCGCGGCCTGCCGCTGCGTACCTACCTGGCGCAGATGCTGGGCAACGCCAACGATCTGGCGCATGGCCGGCAGATGCCGGGCGCGGTAGGGTCGCGCGCCAGTCGCCATGTCATCGGGTCTGCGAGCGTGGCCGCGCAGATGCCACACGCCACCGGCCTGGCCTGGGCGGCCCGCATGCGCGGCGAGCGCGCCGTGGTGGTCGGGTTCGTGGGCGACGGCGGCACCAGCGAAGATGACTTCCAGTCGGGGCTGAATTTCGCGGCCGTGTTCAAGGCACCGGTGGTGTTCGTGTGCCAGAACAATCAGTGGGCCATCTCGACGCCTCTGCATAACCAGACCGCCGCGCGCAGCATCGCCATCAAGGGCCTGGCTTTCGGCGTGCCATCGTTCCGAGTCGACGGCAACGACGTACTCGCGCTCTATGCTGTCATCAAGGACGCGGTGGACCGGGCGCGCACCGGCGGTGGCCCCAGCTTCGTCGAGGCCGTCACCTACCGCATGGGCGCCCACGGACCCAGTGACGATCCCAATCGCTACCGCGATCCAGCCGACGCGCTGGCGTGGCAGGACAAAGATCCGCTGCTGCGTTTCGGCGTCTGGCTCGACGCCCAGAAGACCCTGACGACCGAGGCGCAGACCGCCACACGCCAGCGCATCGACGAAGAAATCCGCGCGGCCATCGCCGCCGAGGAGGCCGCGGGACCACCGACGGTCGCATCGTTGTTCGACGACGTCTTGGCCGAGCCGAGCTGGCTTCTCGACGAGCAGCGGGCGGAATACCTGCGGCTGCGCAAGCGGCGCAGAAGCTAGCTGGGTTTTCACCACAGCGAGCACAGAGAACACAGAGGTCGGAAAGGAAGAAGGGGTTCGGATCGGACAGAACCCAACCCTTCCCTTTCCTTCCGGTTCGTCTCTGTGATCTCTGTGCCCTCTGTGGTGAAATCCGGGCCAAACATGCGGGAAACTGTGGATAACACGTATCAGTGCACGAGGCTGTTCGCGCCCGTGGTTTAATGGACGGGTGACCTTGCCCCGCGAGCCTGCCGCGTCTGCACAGCCGTCCTCTTCCGCAGGAGCACCCACTGCTCTTCATTTTCGCAGCTTCGATGGGGTGCGCGGCCTCGCCATCCTGATGGTGATCGCCTATCACGCGGTCAGCGCCACGGCCTATCCCGACGCGACCCTGGGCTGGGTGCGGCCCTGGCTGATGGCAGGATGGGCCGGCGTGGACCTGTTCTTCGGCCTCTCCGGCTTTCTCATTACATCGCTGCTTCTGCGCGAGGAGGATCGTGAGTTGCGTGCCGGGCGACCGCAACACTTCAGCCTGGGTCGATTCTACCTGCGCCGCGTGTTCCGCATCTTGCCTGCCTTCTACGCCGTATTTGCCCTGGACGCCTGCCTGCTCTCCCACTATCCCTTCGTGCCTTCAGCGGGTCTGCGCGAGATCCAGCACTCGGCCCTGGGCCTCTGGCCCTACGGCACTTTCTGGGCGAACTACGTCATTTCGTACGGGCCACGTTGGGCTGGGCACACGGTCCTGCTTCCGCGCGAGGCCTACTCTGTCTTCTGGTCTCTTTGCGTGGAGGAGCATTTCTATCTTCTCTGGCCGGTCTTTCTGTGTCTAGTCAAGCGAACTAGCGCGCGGGTGGCGGTTTCGCTCGCAGTTTGCCTCGCGCTGCCGCTGCTGCGCCACCTCGCCATGGCCACCGGATGGGATCAACCGTTGGCCGTCCACTTCGCCTCGCACTACCGGCTCGACAGCATTCTCTGGGGCGGCCTGGCCGCACTGGTTGCCGGGCGGATTACCTGGCGCGATTCAACCCGCCGGCTGCTGCTGGGTGCTGGGGCCGTGCTCATCGGCTTGCTGGTCGTGACCAACACCATGTCGGTGCGCCCGATCGGCAAACCCCTGGGATTTTCGGCAGGTTTTTCTTTGCTGGCGCTGACCACCGCCATTCTGCTTCTGGAACTGACCCGACGGCCGAATACCTGGTTTTGCCGGCCGCTCGAATTCCGGCCGCTGGTTGCCGTGGGCCGCGTCTCCTACGGAATGTACCTGCTGCACCTGCCGGTGATGGACCTGGCCATGGTCCTCCTCTTCGCGGTGCCGCGGCGACCGACGATCCTCAATCTCGGGATGGCTATCGTCTACTTCTGGTTCGTCACTTTTGCCGCCGCCCAAGTGCTGTATCACCTGGTCGAAAAGCGCTTCCTCGCGCTCAAGGACCGGTACCTTCACTGACCATCCTCGTGCGCTTTCCGACGCCTGCGGCGAGCGCCCAGCACCAACAACACGCCCAAAGCGAAAGCCGCCATGTCCGACGTGCCGTTGCTACGGCTTCCCACTTGGCAGGAAGAACCCTTGCTCGTCACCCCAGTCGTCCGTGGAGCCTGCGATCCTGCGTTCCCCGCCGAGCCCATGTTCCCCGCCAGACCGATATTTCCAGCCGAGCCCGCGTTCCCTGCCGAGCCCATGCTTCCCGCCAAACCCATGTTCCCCGCCGAGCCTTTGTTCCCTGCCACGCCGATGTTCCCCGCCGAGCCCATGTTCCCTGCCACGCCCGTGTTCCCTGCCACGCCGGCATTTCCCGCCGATCCCGTGGTCCCGGCCGAGCCGGTGTTTCCACCCGAGCTGGTCTTCCCGGCTGAACCCGTGTTTCCGCCAGAGCCAATGTTTCCCGCCGAGCCGGTGTTTCCGGCCGAGCCCGTGGCGCCCCCCGAGCCAGTGTTTCCACCCGAACCTCCGGTGGTGACCACGCCCGAGTCCTTGAGGACGATCACAGCTGCGTCCCCTCTGCCGCCATCCTTTCCGCCCACCACGCCAGCGTCAGGAATGACGGTGCCCGCCGGCAAGGCAGGGGCATCGGTGCGGAAGGGCGACGCAGGAAGCGCAGGCGTGCCTTGGTTGTACAGGCTGGCCGTGGGATTGCCAGCCCAGCAATAGCGCGCGTTCTTCGGCGCCGTGACCGAGGCGGCGGAGACAAGAATGGTCGAATCGGGCTGAATGACGGCGGTTGCAGTCACATAGTTGCCGTCGGCGCCAGCGATCTCAAACCCGGTTGCGGTGCCTCCCTTGAACGCCAGACCGGTTTCCACATGGGTGAAGGTGAGGCGTATCGAGCTGCCTTCGATGGCCATATGATCGTAAATCGGACTGTAATAGGCAAAGTCTGTTTGCCCGTAGGTGATCCCGCGCGCGGCCATGCCCAAACGTTGGCCTTGATCCTCCTTGTCCGAGGGATGCACATAGTTGGGGTCGCCGATGTCGATGTTGACCGATATGCCGGTGTCGGGAAGAATCTGGCTCGCCTGTAGCTGCGCTTCACGCAGCACCGGCCAACCTGAACTGGAGATGTTGTAGTTGGGCAGTTGGGTAATGAGGAAGGTGAAATCCTGTCCCCAAGCCTGGCGCCAGGAGTTGATGAGTCCGACCTGAAGATCCCGGTAGGTGTCTCCGCCCCAGGTCACCGACTCACCTTGATACCAAACCACCCCGCGGATGGCGTAGGGGATCAAAGGCGCAATCTGGCCGTTGTAGCAAATGTATGGATTGTGGACGTTGGTGTAATTGGGATTCGCCTCGAACTGAGCCAGCAGGGTGGTCACCGAAGGTATGGCCTGAATGGACTCTTTTGACATCCAGCACTGCAGGCAGCTGCCACCACACGAACTGTGAATCAGGCCAATGGCCACACCGTTCAGATTATTGAACAGCTCTCGCGAGAAGAAATAGCCGATGGCGGAGATGCCAGGAGCCGTTTGCGGTGAGACCACCAGCCAAGTGGACTTCGCGCTGCTCGTGTTGGACACCGGAGTCGCGGACGGTCGCCCTGAAAAATTGGTGGTGCGGATGAGTGGGTAGTTGGCGGCAGCGATTTCTGTCGCTGCGTCTTTCATAGCGCAGCCCGCGTACCCACACTGCATCGTGTAGCCCATGTTGGACTGTCCCGAGCCGATCCAGACTTCCCCCACATAGACGTCTGCCACGGTTACGGTTGACGATCCGGTCACGGTCATGGAAAAGGGTCCGCCTGCGTCTTGCGCCGGAAGGCGTACCGTCCATTTCCCGTCGGCCCCCGCCGTGCCGGTGGCTTGCTGCGTGCCGAGCTTCACCGTGATGCTTTGGTTGGCCGTGTCTGTACCCCAGACTGGCACCTCCATGTTGCGTTGCGCGACCATGTGATCGCTGAACAGGCCCGGCAGGGTGACCGCCGCCGCGACCGGCGCGCTGCTGCCAAGCCAGACCATACCCGTCGAGAGAAGAAGCAAAACGCCCCCCCGCTCGCTTCCCCCTTCGGGGACTTCGGGACCTGCACCTTCCCCACCACCCCCGCTCGCTACGCTCGCGCCCNNCGGATTTGCGTCGCGTCCCTTCGTTGCTCCTCGGTCGCATACGTCGAGTATTTTCCCTCGTCGCGCCTCGGGCCGCTCGCAACTGGGCAATTTCGCTCGGTCCGGCAAACCGTGCTCTAGGGGGGCGCCGCCGGCCAGGCGGTCAGGAGCAGCACGTTTTTCCCAACCTGCAGCCTGGGGAAACAGCGAGCTGACCAGACCAAGACGCGATCTTCGCCAAGCGCGCGCTCGGCCTCGACCATGCGTGGGCACAGGGCCTGCCGGCTGATCTGGTCGACGAACCCGGCCGTCGCGTCGGGTGCAAGCAATACCCGTTCGACCGGCACGGGCACGCGGTAGTTGACGGGCGGACCGGCCTCGAGGGGAACCCCTGTGGGCAGCGCGACCATGCCGCGCGCGCCGGCGATGATCAAATTGTCAAGCTGCGGGCCGAAGTCAACCGGGCCAAGCCAACTGGCGAACAGCAGGTTGGGGCATTGCAGCGGCACGCTACGGTGAGCACCCATGCGCGGGTCGTTCGACAAGGCCAGACTCGATTTTCCGTCCGCCGCTTCGCACATGAGCCGGCGAAATGCCTTCTGAAATGATTCCCTGACGACAGCCTGAGAAAACGTGGGGAGATCGATCCGAGAGAAGATGACCAGCGGTAGGGACGCCGGAGCCAGGAACAAGAACAAGGGGCACAGTGTGATGGCCAGCGCTAGCCGGCTCCGCGTAAGGCGACCGAGGGTGGGCGGCCATGAGGCAGGGGCCAGGCAGGACAAGGCCGCCACCGCGATCAGGTAGCCGGTTTCGGCGCAGTAGAAGACTGCGTAGAACGCGACATTGAGAGCCACCGTCGCCCACATGGTCCGGCGCCATGTCCCCCCTCCCCTCGACCAGGCGACCAGCGGGATGGCCGCAATGGCGCTGCTGACCAAGGCGATATTCGCGTTGGTGATGACCATCTTCCAGGTCGCGCGTGCGCCGAACACGCTGTCGGTCGCACCGTAGAAGTCCGTCAGCAGTGCGGCCGTGGCACGACGGTAGAGAGTCCAGCCGCCAGAGAACGCGACCAAGGGCACCGCCCAGAGTGACACCGCCAGCACGCCCACGAAAAGTGCCAGCAGCCAGTCTTTCCACGGTCGCCGCCAGAACACCCAGAGCAACATGGGCGACAAGAGCAGCGGTATGTTGGGGCGCACGGCGCCTGCCAGGGCGAAGGCCGCGACCAGCAGCAACCGGCGAGCCAGCGTCGAGCGGTGGACCACGGCCGCGGTGGCACCGAAGAGGAGGAAGGTGGAGAGGGCCTCGGCGGCGTGAGACTGGCCGTCCGAGCCGTACTTGACCAGCATGGGGTGTAGGGCCGCCAAGGTCGCGGCCAGCAGCGGGCGCGAGATGCCCTTGGGTTCATCGAGAAACTGGCGACAGGCCCAGTAGCTGGCCGGAATGCACAACAGGCCGCACAGGCGACTTCCCCACTCGGCGATTTCCACGGGGCCAAGACTTGGGACCAGCCAATGGATCAGCTTGAGTCCCAGCACGTAGCCGGGGTAACCCGGGGGATGCGGCTGCTGCTGCAACAGATCGAATCGGATGGCCGACAGCCCGAAGTTGATCGAGTCGATGTCGGCTCCGCCGTCCACATGCAGCGCCCGCATGAGCAACAGGTCGACCCACACGAGCAGTCCCAGCACGACCGCCACCACCGCCGTGCGCTGCCTGCTTTCCGACCATGAGAATCTAGGATTCATCGGACGGGGTTCCGGACGACAAAATACCACGCGGCCGGGAACGTCGTGATCGAGACTCGAGGTCAGGAAGGGCGATCCCGCGGGGCGACCTGAATGCCTCATGCCTCGTGGCACCGCCGTCCGCGACTAGCCATTTGGCATTTCGTTGCTACAACTTATCTCCTATGATATGTATATGCCATGAAATGGCAAGCGCTCCTGGCCCTGGTGGCCGACGAGGCGCTTTTCTCTTCGGCGCTGTTGTTGGCCGGGGACGTGTCAGCCGCGCAGGTGCGCCTGCAGTTGTCCCGCTGGGTGAAGGCCGGACGGCTGCTCCAGCTCCGACGCGGGCTCTATATTTTGGCACCCACCTGGCGCAAGGCCGAGCCGCACCCATTCCTGATGGCCAACCGACTGCGGCGTGGATCGTATGTTAGCCTGCAGTCCGCCCTGGCCTATCACGGGGTCATCCCCGAGCATGTGCCGATGGTGACCAGCGTAGGGCCGGGTCGCCCAGAGGCGGTGCGCACGCCCTTCGGTGCATTCCAGTTCAACCACCTCGCCGGGGCGCTCCTTTTCGGCTACTCCCGCGTTGAGGTTGCCGCCCGGCAGTTCGCCTTCGTGGCTTCGCCGGAAAAAGCCCTGCTTGATCTGGTTCACCTCACGCCGGGGGCCGACTCTGCCGAGTACCTGCGGGAACTTCGCTTGCAGAATCCCGCGGCCATCAGCCTGTCGACGCTCGACGCGCTGGCGCGGCGAAGCGGAAAGCCCAAACTGGTCCGGGCAGCCCGACTTGTCCGGCCTCTGCTCGCGGCGGAGCAAGGAGATTCGCTGTGAAGGAATATCTGCGGCAACTGGCCGCGCAGGCAGACAATGATCTCGCTCGCGGGTGTCTGGTGCGGGAGTACCTTCAAGCGCGTGTTCTCGAATCGCTACAGGACAGCGGGGTATTTCTGCGCTGGGCCTTCGTGGGCGGCACCGCACTGCGCTTCCTGTTCTCCATTCCCCGGTTCTCGGAGGATCTCGATTTCTCACTCGCGACGCCGGAAGCTGAGGCTGGTTTCAAGTCGGCACTGACCGAGGTGAAGCGAGCGCTTCTGCGCGAGGGCTACCGGGTTGACATCAAGAGTAGCGAACACAAGACAGTGGCCTCGGCGTGGGTACGATTTTCCGGGCTCCCGCACGAACTGGGTCTGTCGCCTCACGCGTCCCAGGCCCTGTCCATCAAGGTGGAACTGGACAAAAATCCGCCGCCAGGGGCCCGCATCGAGACATCCGTGGTCCGCCGGCACGTGACTCTCAACCTCTGCCACCACGACAGGGCCTCTCTCTTTGCGGGAAAGCTGCACGCCGTTCTCAATCGTCCCTGGACCAAGGGCCGCGATCTCTACGACCTGGTCTGGTATCTGGCGGATCGCACCTGGCCAGCGCCCAATCTGTCATTGCTCAACGCCGCGCTGGCGCAGACCGGCTGGAAGGGCGCCGTCATGACAACGGCAAACTGGCGCGGTGAACTCCGTCGTCGAATGAAGAAGCTCGACTGGGATCGCGCGCGCGCCGACGTGCGACCATTCTTGGAACGGGAGCGCGACATCGACCTTCTGACCAAAGAAACGCTCGCTGGTCTGTTGGGCGGACCCGACAGGTCGCGGGGTCCGAAACGATAGCCGCTCGTCAGTGCGCGCCCTTTTCCAGCAACCTACGCCTGAGCGTGCCGTCGTTGCCCGCCGCCTGTAGCGGTGTCAGGCCCATGCGATCAGGGAGGTTGGGGTTGGCACCAAAATCTAGCAGCGCGCCCACTATCTCGTGGTCCCGACGGCGCAGGGCCTCGTGCAAGGGTGTTTCTCCGGCGGAATCGCGCGCGTTGGGACTCGCGCCTTTTTCCAGGAGCATGCGCACGAAGCTGGCCTCGCCCATGCGGACGGCTTCGTGAAGCGGCGAGAGTTGACCGTCCGCTACGTTCGGTTGCGCTCCGCGGTCGAGCAAAGCACGCAGGCGTTCGGTGTCTCTCGCTTCCAGTGCGTCCGACAGGCTGCCGCGCGCGCGGGACGACTCGCGGGGCGCCCATGGGGCTGAGGGCTCCAGCGGAGTCCTGCGCGGCCGGTGTTGCGGCTTGACGGCAACGGGTTCTGGCCGCGCGGCCTTGGTCGCAACTGGATTCTCCTGCACCACCGCGCTTGCAGTCGCTGCGGGAGTCGTCACCGGCGTCGGTTTGTGGCGACTGCACCAGTAAAGTGACGTGCCCAGACCGACCAGCAGCAGGCCTGGCCCAATGAACTTCAACAGACGCACCACGCGCTGGTTGCGGCCGGGTGGTTGGCTTTGGCGAACGGCCCCGGGTTGCAACAGTGGCTGCAGGGCCTGCCGAATCTCAGACGGGGTTTGAAAGCGGTCTTTGGGCTCCTTGGCCATCATCTTGGCGACAATGGGGTCGAGCAACGCCGGCGCGCCGGGCTCCGTCTGCGACAGATGGGGAATGGGGTCGCGAACGTGTTTGAGGATGACCTCAAGGTGGGTGGTTCCACCGAAGGGCGGCGCGCCCGCCACCATGTGGAACAGTACGCATCCCAAGGAATAGATGTCGACCAGAGGGCCGGCGTTCTTGGTGTCGCTGGCCTGCTCGGGCGCGATGTAAAAGGGACTGCCCATCACCATCCCGGTCTGGGTCAGATTCAGTTCGCTGCCGAGCTGCTTGGCCAAGCCCAGGTCCGCCAGTTTGGCAACGCCCTGCCTGTCGATCAGGATGTTGTCTGGCTTGATATCCCGATGCACGATTCGGTGAGCGAAGGTCAACTCCAGCGCGTCGAGGAGCTGCACGGCGATGGTGAGCGCCTGGGCGACCGGCAGGGCGCCCTGTTCGTCCAACAGTTTTTGCAAGCTCTGGCCTTCGACCAATTCCATCACCAGGAAATGCACGCCCGCGTCCTCGCCCACATTGAACACGCCCACGATGTTGGGATGGCGCAGCTTGGCCGCGGCCCGGGCCTCGCGCAGCAAGCGCTCGCCCGCATTCGGCCCCAGCGCCTCTAGGGGCAACATCAGCTTGAGCGCGACGGGAATGTCGAGCGCCAGGTGATGAGCTTTCCAAACCGCGCCCATACCCCCGACGCCCAGCAAATGCAGCAGCCTGCATCCACCGATCACGCGACCGGCGAGACTGGGATCTGCGGCATGGAAATCACTGGTGGCCAAGGCGAGGGATGCATACTACCTCGCACGGCGTGAAGACGCGCACTGGTGATGGCGCCTCCGCCCTTGGGCCTCCAGCGTCCAGCCTGCCCCTTTCAGTTGAGCGTGACGTCCATCGCGGCGCCGGTGTAGGTCACGGTCTTGTCAGGCGTGGCGGTGGAGGGATAGCCGACCGCCTTTCCCGCAGCGACGCGAACGACCTGGAATGTTCGCGAGGCGAGCATCCCGGTGAATGAGCCCTGGCGGGCACCGATGCTGAGTGTCTTTGTGGCGTCGGTCCACTTGAGCGCGATCTGCGAAAATGCCGCGCTCTCGTAGTCGTAGGTCGTCCCCTGGTCCTCGTAGAGCGTGAAGGTTCCGTCAGCGCCGCCATAGACATACAAGGTAATGGGATCCGCGGGCTTCTCGCTGGTGTACTGCAGGTCTGGGCCGAGAGGCACGATTGATCCCGCGCGCACGTAGACCGGCATGGCGTCGAATGGGGCCGGAGCAGCAGGAACCGTGGCTCCGCCCGCAGCGGCCGCGCCCGTCCAGAACAGGTACCAGTCGCCCGGCGTGCTGGGCAGATACACGGATCGCGTGGTGGCCTGGTAGGTGGTGACCGGCGCAACCAGGAACGCGGGACCGAACATGTACTGGTCGCCGATCTCGCGCGCGGTCGTGTCGCTGCGGAAATCCATGACCAGGGGACGCATGATGGTTCCCGCCCGTTGGGTGACGGCCCCGGCCAACGAATATATGTAGGGGAGCATGCGATAGCGTAGCTTGTCGAACTTGAGCATCGCCGCATAGGCTGCGCTGGTGTTGCCGCCGAATTGCCAGATCTCACGGTAGGGCGCCTGACCGTGCACGCGCATGAGGGGCAAGAAGGTCGCGTACTCGAACCAGCGGGCGTTCAGTTCCTGCCATTCGGCCGTATCGGCCGCGGTCGGGTTGGCTGCTGCGAAACGAGTTGGCACCGCGAATCCGCCGCTGTCGAGCGTCCAATACGGCATGCCCGACACCGAGAAGCCCAGGCCGGCGGGAATCTGTTTCTTCATCGCCGTCCAGGTCGATGAGATGTCGCCCGACCAGGTGGAGGCCGCGTAGCGCTGCATCCCGGCGAAACCGTTGCGGGTCAGCATGAACACCCGCTGGTTGGGCGCGGTCGCGCGCTGGCCCTCGTACACGGCCTGGCTGTTCACCAAGGCGTAGGCGTTCAACATGCGCGAGCCAGAACCCAGCGCGGTCGGGTTCATGTGCGTCTGGTTGGTCGTCACCTGCGAGCTGATGCTGGTGAACGGGCCTTCGACGATCTCGGGCTCGGTGGCGTCCATCCACCAGGCGTCGATACCCAGCGAGAAAAGCGCCGTGTTCATTTGCGACCAGTACATGGTCCGCGCGCCGGAATTGAAAGCATCGTAGAAAGTGAAGTTGTTGCCAAGGAAGTCCTTCTTGCCCTCGGTGATGTTCGGTGTGTAGACGTATCCCTTGGCGTTCAGCGCGGTGTAGTTCGCGGTGGTGGGGTAGAACTTGGGCCACACCGAAATCATCAGCTGGGCGTTGTACGTGGTGTGGATGGTCTTGATCATCCCCGCCGGATCCGGATAACGGGTCAAATCGAACTGGTGCGAGCCCCATTGATTGGCCACCCAGTACTGCCAGTCCTGCACGATGTTGTCGATGGGTGCGCTGCGACTGCGATAGCCCTGAAGAACGTCGGTGATTTCCTGCGCGCTCTGGTAGTGCTCGCGGCATTGCCAGAACCCGTAGGCCCACCGAGGCATCATGGTTGCCTTTCCCGTCAGTAGCCGATAGCCCGCGACCACGTCGTCCAGTTCCGGCCCGTAGACGAAGTAGTAGTCGGTGCCGTCGGCCACCTGCGACCAGAACGAGGTGGTGCGGTTGGCGACCGGCGGCTTCCACAACAGACGAATGATGTTCATGCCGTCGCCGTTCCATTGCAGGCGCACCGGTACTGCCTGACCGGCGGTCAAAGTGACATGGGCGATGTCTTCGTTGGGCAGCCAGTTTTGCCGCCAATGATTGATCACCATTTGGCTGTTCACGGTCAGCTGGGTCGTCCCCGAAGAATAGGTCCGGAAGGTGTAGTCACCCGTGACTGTGGGCGTGACTGTCCCCGACCAGTCCTTGGTGTTGCCGGTGGCCGGGCTGACGTCGCCGGCCACGCCCGTCGTCGCGTACAATCCAGTGGTGCCAGGCAACGGCACGGAGTCGGTCAGGTCACCGAAGCGAGTGAACGAGGTGTTGTCCCAGAGAACGCCGTAGCCGCGACTCGATACCAGATAGGGAATGAAGACCTCGGTGTTGTACTGGTGCAGATCCAGATCGGTGCCCTTGATGTCAATGAGCCCGTGCTGGTGCTGGCCCAGGCCGTAGAGCGACTCGTCGGCATTGGGTGCCCATTCCTGACGGACGCTGGTGGTGGCCTCGCCCTGCACCGTGGCCGCAGTCAGAGTGCGGCCGCCGGCCGTATTCTCGGCCAGGATGGTTTGCCCGGTGGGATCGAGGAAGGTCACCTGGCCCGCGGTGGTATCGACCTGAACCGTCAGTTTCGCGGTGGCGAGCTTGGTTAGATTGCCCGCCGTGGTGGTGGTGAACGAGGTCGGGACACATTGTTTGGCTGCCGTGGTCAGGCTGGCGCGGGTGAAGAAGGTCGCGCTCTTGGCGCAGGCGACGCGGATCACGTTGTCCGCACACGCCTCGATCTTCAAGGTTCCGCAGCCCGCGCTCAGAGAAAGCCCACCTCCGGTGGAGGAAGCACCTCCAGTTCCGACGCCGCCACTGCCACTGATACCGCCCGCGCTGCCCGCCGCGCCTGTTGTTCCGGACCCGGCGGCGCCTCCGCCCGCCGCGCCCCCACTTCCGCCCACGGCGCCTGCCCCGCCGGTCCTACTCCCACCTGCGCTGGTTGTCCCGCCGGGGGAAGACGAACTCGCTCCGCTGCCCGCGATGCTGCTGGAACCGCCCCCGCTGCCCGCGCTCGTAGTCCCGCCGCTTGGGCCTGCACCGCCTCCGCTGCCCGCGCTGCTGAAAGCGCCACCACTGCCCGCGCTCGCGCTGGTTGCTCCGCCGCTGGGAGACGTGCTGCCCCCGCTGCCCACGGCGGAGCTGGAGCCACCACCGCCACCCGCGCTGATGCTGCCCGCGTTGGCCCCCGCACTGCTTTGGCCGCCCGAGCTGGAGGAACCTGCGCTGGCGCCCGCGCCGCCCTTGCCGCCGGTGCCAGGGCTTCCGTCAGTCTTGGAATTCCCCCCGCTGCAGGAAACCAGCCAAGCAGCGGTGCCCATTGTCAGAATTGCCCAGCCTGGAAACCTATTCATACCGGCTCCTTGCGAGAATGATGAAGCGTGCTCCCATCCCAGAAGCACAAGACTACAAGTTGTCAGTTGCGCCAGGAGGACAAAATGGTCCACGTCGGCGCATAGTCCGGCGATAGCCGCGGGAGGTCTTGGCCGTGTAGCGAACTCTTCGAAGGTACCCATGATCGCGTAGGCGAAGGCGGGCTTCGCCCGCCGNNGAAGCGAGCGGGGAGGAGGTGGTGGGTGGGGGCCGAAGGGCGGAGCGAACCCTTTGAGGGTTCCCATTAGAGTCGCATGGTAGGCTCGTGCCCATGAGCGAATCAGCACGCCCGCCCGCATCGGATGCAAACCACCCCAAGGCTGGTGGCCGTGGAGCGCGGTTTTCCGCGACCATGGACCAGGCAGCCGCAGCACTGAACTCCAGCGTGGCGTTCGATCGCCGGCTGTTGCGCGACGACGTGCGCGGCAGCCAGGCCCATGCCCGCATGTTGGCAGCGGTCGGCCTCATCTCGAATGAGGACGCCGAGGCGATCAGGACCGGCCTCGACCGCGTGGCGCAGGAATTCAGCGAGGGCGGCCGCGCCATGGATCCGGCCCTGGAAGACGTTCACATGAATGTCGAAAGCCGGCTGATTGAACTGATCGGCGACCCAGGGCGCCGCCTGCACACCGCGCGCAGTCGCAACGATCAGGTGGCCACGGACATGCGGCTCTTTGCGCTCGCGGCGGCCAGCGAGATGGTGGCGGGCATCGACCGCGCCCGCGTGGTGCTGTGCCGGCGCGCACGCGAGCACGCGTCCACTCTCTTGCCTGGCTACACCCATTTGCAGCGGGCGCAAGTCATCACCCTGGGCCATCACCTGCTGGCCTACGCCGAGATGCTGGGCCGCGATCGGGGCCGCTTCCTCGACGCCGCTTCACGCGCAGCCGAGTGTCCGCTGGGCTCGGGCGCGCTGGCCGCCACGTCGCTGCCCATCAAGCGCGAAATGACCGCGACCGCGCTGGGGTTCCGCGCGCCCACGCACAACAGCCTGGATGCGGTTTCCGACCGCGACTTCTGCGCCGAGCTGGCCTTTGCCTGCGCGCTCTTGGGTGTGCATCTCTCGCGTCTGGGCGAGGAACTGGTGCTGTGGTCGTCGACCGAGTTCGGCTTCGTGCGCCTGGGCGAGGGCTACTGCTCGGGCAGCTCGCTCATGCCACAAAAACGCAACCCGGACATCGCCGAGTTGTTGCGAGCCAAGTCGGCGCGCCTGCTGGGCGACGTGGTTGCGCTTCTGACCGTGTCCAAAGGGCTGCCGCTGGCCTACAACAAGGATCTGCAAGAGAGCCAGGAGCCTTTCTACGACGCCATCGAAACCACGCGCCTGTCCTTGGCGGTCCTGCCTGGTCTGCTCACCGGACTGGAGTTCAACGCCGAGCGCATGAAGGAGACAGCCCGCGATGCCGCCCTGGGCGCCACCGACCTGGCCGAGCACCTGGTGCGCGAAGGCGTCCCCTTCCGCCGCGCGCACGAGATCGTGGGCCATCTGGTCCGCCACGCCGAGCGTCTGGGTGTTGCACTCAACGCCGTGCCCGAAACGGAACTGACTGGCATCGCGCCCGAATTG
>PMLB01000303.1 GCA_003158735.1 Myxococcales bacterium
TTCTGACCGGAGGCACTAGCTCCCCGCCAGAAGCGCTCGGAAGAAGACGGCGAAGCGCCACGCGATAGCCACCGCGACCGCATAGGGCGCGGTCTGCGCGAGCAGCGTCGCAAACTTGAACCAGCGACGCTTGCCCTCTACCTGCAGCAGGACGTAGGCAATCCCCAGCAATGGGAAGAACAAGATGAACACCATCCACCAGCGATGCTCGGCGCGAAAGGCGTGCACCATTACCAGGATCGACCCCAGCAAGGCCAACAGGCCAGCCAATGCCAACGCCACGGCCGCTTCGACCAGCATGCGCTTGATCTGCGCCACTTCACTGGCAGACAGCGGGCGCCTACCAGCCCCGACCAGTGCCGTGTCGATCGCCGTGGTCAACGTCCTCAACAACCCGCCCGCATCGAGCTCCCCGTGCCAGACGTCGCCGACCGCGTGCTCGATGGTCTCCAGAGCATCAGCGGGCCTTCGGTTTCCATAGATCACGGTGCCGAGTGGTACGTCCTTGGCTGGTTGGTTGCTCGAATCAACCAGCACGCCATCCGCAACCACAAGTTTGGCCTGCTCACGATACGTGGCCGGAATCTGATCCAGCCGAGTGACGAAGACGTCGCGCTTGCTGTTGGGATCGCGATAGCGGTAGATCGACTCGCTTCGGGCAGGTGAAGCCAGCCCCACCAGGGCCAGCACGGTGGCCCCAAACGCCAGCGTCCTCATGGGCCCATTACAGCGCGCAAAGGCTCTGCTTGCCAAGCTCAACCAGCACAACGCCCGGCCAGCAGCTCAAGCGCCGCCTTGATTGCGTGGAGCAGGCTTACCTCGCTGGCAATTCCTCGTCCTGCGATGTCGTAGCCCGAACCATGATCCACCGATGTGCGCACTACAGGCAGGCCCAGGGTCACGTTCACCGAGGCGCGAGGGAAGGCCGGCTTGACCGCAATCAACCCCTGGTCGTGGTACATGGCCAGGATCAGCTGGTAGTGCTTGACCCGCTCGATGAAGAACGAATCCGCAGGAAAGGGACCGTCGCAGGCAATCCCCTGGCGCCGAGCCCGCTGCATCGCCGGAACGATCACGCGCGCTTCCTCGTCACCCATGAGGCCGTGCTCGCCCGCGTGAGGGTTGAGCCCCAACACGGCCACCGGCAGCTTGCGTCCCCAACGGGCGCGGCCCGCCTGCTGTAGCATCTTGAGCGATGTCACGATCCCAGCCAGCTTGAGATGGCCGGACACCTGACCGAGGGGAATGTGCGTGGTCTGCAACGCCAGCAGATAGTCGGGAGTGAGGAACGCCATGCGCTCGTCACGCGCTCCCAGCTTCTCGGCCAGGTAGCCGGTGTGGCCCACGAAATCCGGAAGCAGCGACGCCACCGCTTCCTTGGTGACCGGCCCGGTGACAATGGCCGCGACCCTGCCACGCCGGGCCTGCTCGATGGCGAAATCCAGATAGCCGAGTTGCTCGCGCCCGTAGACCGGCGAGCCAAAGCGAAAGCGCCGCATGTCGATGTGGGAATGGGCAAAGAGCCGGAGCGCAGTGGGCGGAAGCCACGCAGTCGAGAAGTCTGCCACCGGCGTGATGGGGATCCGGTACCGCAGTCGTCTCATGGCCTCGGCAAGCACCCCAGCGTCGCCCACCACTGCGAGATTCGCGCATTCCTTGCGCAAGGACCTTCGAATCTGCCGGGCCAGTGGCTGCTTTTCCCGCGCCAGTGCCACGAACGCTTTGATGACGACTTCAGCCGAAATGCCGGCTGGGTCACCCATGGTGACCAGGAGGTTTTTCAGCTTGCCTGACGGTGCCACACGAGCAGTTCACGCGAATTTGGCACGCGATGCAAGTGGCGCCATCAAACGCAGCGCTGATAGTATAGAATTCCGCAAGGAGACAAAGAAATGGAACTTCGTGAGCTCAACGCCGACGAGAGAATTGCCCTGGCCGCCTTGATCGAGTTCGAAGTGCTGGCCAGCGGCCACGTGACCGAGGACGAGGAGCGAGAGATTCAGGCCGTGGTGGACGAGATCGGCAAGGACGTCTATCGCAAGGCGGTGGAGGAAGTCGATCGGCGCTTTCCCGACGAGGAGGCCGCGAAGAAGTTCCTTATGACCATCACCCGCCCCGAGGCGCGCGAGCTCATCTTCGGCGCGGTCATGGGGGCTGCGATGACCGACACCATCGAGGGACACGAGTCCAGGATCCTCGACTGGGTCGCCCAGGAATGGAAGCTCGAGGTCAAGTACGAGGAGCCACCCGCGGGCTGAACCGGGGCGCAGACGTTGCACAAGAACGCCCCGTCGTTGCTCCGAACCCGCGAGCGCGGTAAAAGGTGGGTTCGTCTTCAGGGACGATCGGGAAAAAGACCCACAGTGCATAAAATCGGATGGTTGGTACAATTGCGTAGGAGGTTCTCACCATGAATGGCACGGACATCGTAACCAGGGACAAGCTCGTGGCTGATCTGAAGGTGGTAGTGGCTGACGCCGAGGAGTTGCTCAGAATCACGGCTGGACAGGCGGGCGACAAGGTCGCGGCAGTGCGGGACAAGATGCAGCGGGGGCTTGAGCAAGCCAAGGCCAAGCTGGCCGACCTCGAGGGCAAGGCCATGGAGCAGACCAAGGCTGCCGCACGCGCGACTGACGTGTACGTCCACGAGAACCCGTGGAAGGCCGTGGGAATCGCCGCAGGGGCCGGCGTTCTGTTCGGACTGTTGATCAGCCGCCGCTAGAGCTCGCAATGGCAGACCAACCCTTGCCCACGGCTTCGCAGCGTGGGCTTCTCGGGTCGGCAAACCATTTGCTCGCCGTGCTGGTTTCCGCAGCGGAAACCCGGGTGGGCATCTTGGCGACCGAACTGCAAGAGGAACGGGTCCGTTTGGGCCGGCTGCTCCTGGTCGGCGGGGCGGCCCTGTTCTGCCTTGGCCTGGGCACCGTTCTGCTCTCGGTCTTTCTGGTCGTGCTCTACTGGGATTCTGATCGCCTGGCCGTGCTGGGCCTGCTCAGTGGCCTCTTTCTGGGCCTCGGCGT
Source organism: Myxococcales bacterium (assembly GCA_003158735.1). Lineage (GTDB taxonomy): Bacteria > Myxococcota_A > Polyangia > Fen-1088 > Fen-1088 > Fen-1137. The sequence continues at coordinate 3,021 of PMLB01000303.1, forward strand.
GGTCAACGCCGTCGTGCTTGCCATCATCGCGCGCGGCCAGAAGCGCCCGTTGGGCGAGACCGTAGAGGTTCTCGCCAAGGATCGGCATAGCTTGGAGCAGGACTCATGAGCCTGTCGCTGACCGAGATCCAGCGCCACCGCGGGGAGCTCCTGGAACGAGCCCGCGCAGAGCGCGCGGAGGTCAAGGCTGTGCTCAACAGCCAGAGCAACCTCTTGTGGCTGGCGGACCGGGGGCTGGAGGTGATCAAGTTCTGCGCGGCCAGAAAGGGCCTCTTGTTGATCGCGGCGCTCGCCTTCGCGGTCGTGCAGCCTCGTCGCGCCTTGCGCTGGGCGCTCAGGGCGTGGGGCCTGTTCCGGCTGGTTCGCAAGATAAGCCGCGTCTTCGCGTAGGTTACGGGTCAGACACGCGCCGCACGCCCGCGTCGGGGTCGGCTCTGTCCAGCCGCTCTCCTGCCTGGGGATGGCGCAGCCCAGGGGTTGCGACATCGGCCAACGGGATGCGCACGAAGGGACGGGTGAGCAAGGCAGGATGGGGCACCTGCAGCCCCGGCTGGTCGACAGTTTGTTCCCCGAAGAGCAGCACATCGATGTCGATGACCCGGGCACGCTTGGCTCCATCGGCCGGCCGGACCCGGCCCAGCATGCGCTCAATGGCCAGGCACGAATCAAGCAGCTGGCGCGCTGTTAGTGAAGTCTCCACCCGCACCACCGCGTTCAAGTAGAGAGGCTCGGGGGCGTTTCCCTCGGGAACCGTTTCGTAGATGCTGCTTTCGGCTACAAGGCGGGCGCCCGCCACCTGACCGAGGGCTGCCGCGGCAGCGTGCAAGAAGACGCGCCGGTCACCCAGGTTGGATCCGAGCGCGAGATAGGCGGTGACCACGGTCCCAGCATACCTCGACCGCCCCTCGTGGTAAGAACGGCCTTCAATGTTCGAGGCCCTTACTGCCGCTGCCCTGACTGGCCTTGTGACCGGTGTCGGCGCTTTTCCATTCTTCTTCATTCGACAACTCCCGCGACGGACTTACGACGGCATCCTCGGCCTGGGCGCCGGGCTCATGCTGGCCGCCGCCACCCTGGGTCTGCTGCACGAGGCCCTGGATGGCGTACGCGGTGCCACCGGCCTGGACCTGGGCCGCCTGGTCCTGGTGACCCTGGGATTCTTGGCGGGCGTAACCGTGGCCAGCGTGATGGATCGATTGATCCCGCACAGTCACGCCCGCGGCCACCGGCACCACATCGCCCCGGGCCATCGCGACGAAGAGGCCAAGGACCAACACGTGGAGATTCGCCAGAGCTATGCCATCGTCGGCGCCCTCTCCATTCACCGCATCCCTGAAGGTCTGGCCATCGGCGCCGGGTTCGCGTCTGGACATGGAAGCCACCTGGGCTGGCTGTTGGTGGCCGCGGTGGGCATCCAGAACATCTGTGAAGGTGTGGTGATGGGCGCGCCCCTGCGCCTCTCGGGCGTGTCGCCCATGCGCGGCCTGCTGGTAGTCGCCGCGAGCGGTCTCGCTGTCCCGTTGGGCGCGCTGGTCGGCCTCGGCCTATCGTCGCGGACGCTCATCACCCTTCCCCTTATCCTGGCCCTGGCCGCCGGAATCCTCATCTACGTGACCTCCAACGAGATCATCCCGGAATCGCACAGCCATGGCCACGAGGGCGCCGCCTCCACCGGGCTGGTTCTGGGCTTCCTGCTGACCATGTTGATTGGGGCAGTCTTGCGTTGATCGATGGACAATCCCTGGACCATACTTGCGCCGTGAATCCTTCCGTATCTTCCCTGACCATTCTGCTCGTGGGGTTGCTGCTCCCTGCCTGCGGCCACAACATCGGTGATCGTTGCGCGAGCAACATTGACTGCGCCCAGGACGGCAGCCGCATCTGCGATCTGTCCCAGCCTGGCGGGTACTGCACATTGGACGGGTGCGACGACAGCTCCTGTCCCTCCGAATCCGTATGCGTCCGCTTCTTCGACCAGATGTACCCCAGCACCACACCTTGTCCCGACCACAACGCGGCCCCGGGCACCATCGGCGAATGTCAGCCCGATGAGCTCTGCGTAGTCTGCGGGCCCAGCTCGTCTCAGCCTGAGCCACAATCGTGCTGCGTGCCAAGCGCGTCAGAGCGTCGCTACTGCGCCCTCAAGTGCGGCAACGGCGGCGACTGCCGGGGAGGCTACGCCTGCCGCTCCTCTGCGACCAACGGCAGCCTTGCCCTCACGTCCGACCCCAACTCAATAACCACAGCGAAGTTCTGCGCCCCTGTAGAGCCGTAGATGCGACTAGGGCTTGAAGCCGAGCAGAATATCCGTGGTTGCCTGATCGGCCGCCGGGAATGGGTACTTCTCAAATTCCCCTGATGCCGCCCAGCGAAAGTCAGCCACCCGCAGGGGCCGCGGCTCTTGCCCTGGAAGGATGCATGCCTGGTAGAGTGTCAGATCCACCGAGTAGCCTTCGTACTGGTGGGTCCGCTGCGCCATGCGCAATTTGACCTCGACCTCCACACCAACACGCTCTTTCAGCTCGCGCTTGAGCGCGGCCTCGTCTGTCTCGCCAGACTCCACCTTGCCGCCCGGAAACTCCCACAGGCCGGCCAGCACCGCCGTCGGCCGCCGTTGAGTAATCAGATAGCGGCCTTCACGCTCGATAACAGCTGCCACCAACCTGATATGCGGCCCCGAATCCGACGTCATGAGTGAGGGGGAGGATTGTAGCATAAAGTGCGGTAGACACGTGCTAGCTCATTCATTGTGGCCAAGAATCTCTCATCCACACCAGCTGCGTAGCCGCCGCGCCGGGGGGACTACCTCGATGTGCGCTCGCTCTGATATGGGAACCCTGAAAGGGTTCGCTTTGCCCTTCGGCCCCCCACGCGACTAGTACCGCCCGTCAGAAGATTGGCCATGAATCGGCGGGCGGCGTACACGTCGATGCGTGATCAATGCGACGCCGCAGTCTGGCTGGCGAAGTCCTGGTCTCGCAAACCTGACTGCACTTCTGACCGGCGGAACTAGAAGGAAATTCCGTTCTTCTGGCAGGCCGACCGCACCAGCTGCCTGTTGCGTTCGTCCAGCTTCTCATAGGCGCGCAATGCCGCGTCTGAATCGTGAAGCGAGCATGAACAAATCGCGATGATCTGGTAGGCGCTGGTGAGGTCCGGTTTTGCCCGCAACGCCCTGCGCGCCGAGTCTATGGCCAATATGTACTGCCCGCGCAGCCACGCCTCACGAGCCTGCTGGATCAGCTTGTCAGGATCCACGCTGGACTCTACTTGTCCAGGAAGGGACGCGCCTGGCTTGGACTGGGCGGCGGCCACGGGCTTCGGGGTCTGAGCCGGCTTTTTCACCTCGGGCTTCGGGCTCGCCTTCTTCGCCAGCACCGCGCAGCGACCGACAATCCAGTGCGCCGTCTTGTTGTTGCGGTCCACCGCCAACACCAACTCGGCCTCGCTCTTGGCTTCGTCGCACGCGCCGACGCTTGCCTTGCTCGACGCCGCGTCCACGTGCAGTTTGACGTACTCGGCACGCGCGGACTTCTCAAGAACCGATGCGCGTTCCTTATACACGCTGGTTTCCGGGATCTCGCCCGCTCCGCGCAGAACGGCCTCGAAGTTCGACTTGTCTGCCGCCTCTTTCAAGGCGGCAAAGCGCGCGGCATTGCCCTTCTCGTCCTCGGCGAGATTGCGCATTTCGGCCGCCTCGCTCGAATCGGGCGCGGCAGCGACGGCTTTGTTGGCCGCGGCCAGAGCCTCGTCCCATTTCTCGTCTGCCTGCGCCGATTTCGCGGCGGCCAACAGATCTTCCAGCTTGGGAGGCGGCGGCGGAGGAGGCGGAGGAGGCGGCAAGGGTTGGGCGACAACCGGCGGCGCGGGCAGAGCAGGCCGCGGCCGTGACCGGCCACCTGAAAGCGCGAAGGCCACGACCAATGCCACGACCACCACGCCGCCCACGATCCCGAAGATCTTGCCCTTGCTCAGACGACCAAGTCCGGGTTCAAGCTCGCCCCCGCCCTCTTCGGTGACGAAGCGCAGCTGCACCTGCCCAAGCTCGATTTGGTCGCCCGGGCTAAGCAGCACGCGATCGTGGTCCACGCCGTTCACGCGAACGCCGTTGGCGCTCTCCAGGTCCACGGCGTAGTACTGGTTGCCCTCGCGGACGATGCGGGCGTGGTGGCGGGATATGGACTTGTGCTCGATGACGATGTCGTTTTCAGAGGTGCGTCCGATGACCAGCGACGGGCGGTCGAGCAAGAACTCCCGCCCTGCCATGAATTTCCCCACCACGACCAGGCGCGGCGGCTGAGCAGCAGAATCCAGAGGCGAGGCTTCGCCGACCAAGCTGTGTAGCGGAATCGTGGGCTGCGCTTCGATGGCATCCTGCACCTCGGCCGCGGGCGGCACAGCGGCCCCCGCTTGGGCCGAAGACGAGGCAGCAGCAGACGCCACGGGCGCATGCGCAGCGGCAGCCAGGACCGCGCTGGGACGCTCCTCTTTGATGGCCATCCGGTAGTCGCCAATGAGGATGACATCACCATCCTTGAGTGGCGCGGACGCCGACAAAACAGCACCGTTGAGCTTGGTTCCGTTGTAGCTGGAGAGATCTTCCAGCAGCAGGGCACCCTGTCGTCGCACCAGGCGCGCGTGGCGCCGCGAGACGTTCTGCTCGCTCAGGCGGATGGTGTTGCCTTCCTGTCGGCCGATCGTGATCTCGTCGCGGATCAGCGGGACAACAACGGTCTTGCCTTCGTCATCCTCGATGAGGAGTTTCTGCATGGGAGTACGGGTGCCTCGCCAGAAACGACTCTAGCCGCAGCCTCGGGCGGGATCAAGCGCGCTCTGAGATGAGAATGCCGGTGTTCAGTTACTTGATCAAAATCAACGCAGCCCCGATCACGATGGCCATGCCCACGATGAAGGCCGCCACCACGACGGCGACAGCCACATTCTTGTTTTCTTGCAACTCGCGGCGCAGGTTGTAAGGAGTCACCAACTCCCAGATGTAGTAGCCGATGATGAGCATCGCAATCCCCGCCAGACCGAGAACCGATGCGTCAAGAACCAGCCGCCAAAGGGGGATGGGCACCATGGGTGGCATGCTCTACAGGCTCCTCAGCTCTGGGTAGGTGGTCATCAGATCCGTCTCAGTGAAGGAATCTTCAGGATCGGCAGGGGTCCACACTACCTCAAGGCCCAGAAGAATGTTGGCCGAGATTGCGCCGAGCTCGCTCAGGACAGCCTCCAGGCTTTCGCGGTCTCGGGGCGCCTGGATCCGTGCCAGGGGAGCCCGCGTGGCCACAATCACGGTCACAACCAGGTACTCGAGCGCCTCGGCTCCCACGGTGGCGGCCGTCTGCGCCCGGCGCACGGAACCGTCGGCGACCCGAATGCGCTCCACCTCGAAGCGCGCGCGTTCGGCCATGGCAGCGGCATTCAGCTTGGTTTCGCCGTTGGTCAGGCTCATGGGCCCGCTCGCTTCAGCAAAACCGTAGCGGATCGAATCCTTCTCCCGCAGCAGCTCGAGCGCCGTCTGACGAAGAAGCTCGGCCAGGCCCGCTTCACTCGATGTGTCGCCCTGGCTGGCGAAGTCAGCCAGCCGACCCTGAATGTGGCGGGCTGAACGACCGAGGCCGACCTGGACCTGGTACACGTGGGCGGAATCCAGGCCCTCGTCAGCATCATCATCGGACCAGGCGCTGGGCGTGCCCCGGCGGGTTGCTCGACGAATAGCGCGCATGACGGCGACCGTGCCCAGGCCAACGATTCCCAGAAGCACCAGGCTACCCATTAGGCCCATGCCGCCGCCATAGCCGCCAAAGCCCCAGCCGAAGCTGGGCAAGAAGAAGAAGCTGGANNGATCGGGGGCCAGCCAGGGCCAGGCCAGGCAACAGAACCGACAACAACAAGACAATGGCTAGGCGGCGTATGGATTTCATGGACGATCCCCGCACGTGTCTATTAGCCTAGCGGCGCCCGACTGCGAAGGCAAAGATCATCTACGAACTGCGTCGACCAGCAGCAAGAGGCTGCGCTCCCTCGCGGCCTGGTCAGTTGCTGATCATCGGCACTGGACGGGTGATGGCGGGCCATGAACGTGAGGAATATCGACGGGATTTCAGCCAGATAACCCTGATGCCAGGTCTGATTGAAACCCTGATGGCGCTCGGATGAAAGTCCGATGAAGCTCCGATGGGTGACTGATACCGGCCTGATGAGAAGCGCGATGTGGAAAACTTGCTGACCTCCGCCAGAGGTATACCGTCGGCGTCGATGGGCTACCCGATCTCGGCAGGACGCAAGACCGTCAAGCCTCCCGCGGGCTGCGATGGACATCTGACCCGGCGTGAAGCGGCGATCCAGCTTGGCCTGCGTAGTGAATTCAAGATCCGTCAGCTTGAACGCGACGGCCGACTGCACGCGGTTCGCGGCCGCATGAGCACGGCCTTCTACCCCGAGGCCGAGGTGTTGGCGCTGAGGGCCGAGCTGGCTGCTCCGCCCCGTTATGCACCGGGGCGCTGGACCGACGCCGATCTCATCGCGTTCTTGCGGCACCCGACGGCATCGGGACAGCCGCGCACCGCAGTCGATCTCGTCACCGAAGCGAAGATCAACATTGCCCGCGCAGAGCGGGTGTACCGCTTCTGGTGCAAACGCGACGACGTCCTGGCTGCGCGTGTGATCCGCGCCGCACGCCTGGTGCGCAGGTCGCCGGACCCCCAGGGCACCCAATCGGCCGGCGACCATCTGCCCGCGGCGCAGGCGCCCAACCGACCGCGTCCGACAGCACCTGCTGTCGACAGAACATCCGAAAGTGAACGGCGAAGCACCGCGCGCCTGGCGCACGATCGGCTGGTCCGGTCCCTGCGGGATCCCGACCCGCGCGTTCGTGCCGAGGCCTTCGTCAAGCTCAAGGAAAGCCCGGGGCCGTAAGGCCGCTTCCCGCATGGACCAGTGAACCGGAGGTCATATTATGCCGCGCAGACGCCTTGACATCGAGCCCACCCTTCTTTCCGAGGTGGAGCGCATCGGACGAAGCGAGGGCGTTTCGGTCAGTCAGATCGTCAATGAAGCCTTGGCCATGGCGCTTGCGGAACGAAGGCACCGGCTGCAAACGCCCCTGTGCCCCCGCCTGCCCCGCCCGATTCCCGCCGGATCACGCCGCCCGAATAGGGACGAAATCCTATCGGTCTTGGATTTTTAGTCGCGTGGGGAGCCCGCCGGCCCTTCGGGACGGACAGCCCACCCTGCCCGCCCTGCGCGCTTCGCGCGCACCCTCGCCAGCGGCGCACCATCGCGGGAGGGNNGAAGGGCGGAGCGAACCCTTTGAGGGTTCCCATCAGAATCCTTCTAGACCAGAACCACGTCTGACAAGTCAACCTCGATGGCTTCGCTGGGCAGGGCACCGCGGTCGAAGCGCATGGTGTTGTCGCGCGCGCGATTGAGCGCCACCTGTTCGAAGTAGGCCTGCACCTGGGGAATGGCCTCAGCCAGTCGCTCTACATATTCGCGCGCCAGGAAAAGCACGGAGCTGCGCATAGTGGCGCGCACCGTGGCGGAGGTGGGCTGATCCGTGACCAGCGACATCTCGCCAAAAATATCGCCTGGCTTGAGCCGCGCCAGCGACACGGCTTCGGGCGTGTCTGCGCGCGCGACCACCTCGACCTCGCCGGCCAGCATGAGAAAGAGACCCTTGCCACGCTCGCCTTCGCGGATGAGCTCGGTCCCGGCCTCGACCTCGTGACCCTCGAAGCGACGAAGCAGCTCGCCTTGTTGGGACTTGGTGAAGGGCACGAAGAGCGGCGACGTCTGCAGCAGGTTCTTGATCAAGCGCTCGCGTGAAAACTGATCGAGCGCGGCGCGGATGGTGGGCAGCTTCACAACGACCAGGGCCAACGCCGCCTTGCTGACCCCGATGACGTCGGCATCGCCGGCCGCGGCCACCGAGGCGGTGCGCGGCTGGCCGGTGATGAGCGCCATTTCTCCGAAGAGCGTGTTCTCGAAGAGGCGCGCCACGTCCTTGTCTCCGGCCGGTGTGTTGACAAAAACCCTCAGCTCGCCGTCTGCCACCAGAAAGAGCGTGTCGCCCGCATCGCCCTGACGCACGACCAGTTGCCCGTCGGTGAGGCGCAGCACGGTCAGCGAGCGCAGCACGGCCGCAAGCGACTCGGGGCCCAGCTCGGACAGGAAGGGCAACGGGTGATACTGCTCCTGATAGCCCACGAACACCGAAAGATCGAGCGCGGTCTTGCGCGCCTGTTCCATGACATGCGCCAGAGAACCGGTGTGGCCGATATCCTCGACCTCCAAGACGGTCGACGGATCGACCGGTGCCGTGCGTACCGCAAAACGCGCAAGCAGCGGCGAACCCGACGCGTAGGTTTTGACTAGCAGGGCGAAGATGTCGTCCACCGGCTGGCCCAACTTGCCGAGAGCATAGGCCGCGACGATGGCCGGCAGGGGGTGGCCGCCACGAACATTGTGGATGGCCACGCTCCGGTAGACCTCGACCGCCGCGTCGGTCTGCCCGGCTTCCGCCAGCACGTCTGCGATGGCAAGCCGGGTCTCGTAGTCAAGCGGAAGCGCGGCCAGAATTCTCTGGTACGCGTGCAAGGCGTGTGGGTGATCGCCGTTGCGGCGAAAACGACGCGCTTCGTCCCTGGCCTCACGTAGGGTGATCTTCATGAGTCAAGATTCGGTCAAGCCGCAGGCGGAGGCAAGTGCCGGCAGGCCCTTCGTCGCTGATTTTGCGGGTCCGTCTGAAATGGGAACCCTGAAAGGGTTCCCATGCCCTCCCGCGATGGTACACGGCGAGCAAAGCTCGCCGGCTCCCCACGCGAGTGAACGGCTGCGGCCAGGGCCACGACCTTGTGCGGCTATCGCGAGACTTTGAGGAGCGGCAGCCCCCTGTCAATCGGCTGAGAATTGGGTAGTATGTCCCCCGTTGACCGCTACCAGGTCCGACCGGGCCTGGCCGACAAACCCCAAGAACCCCCTGCCCCCTGACGACAATGGAGAAGGACCTCGAGCGCAGTTTCCTGGAGATTCTTGCACGGACCCTGGTTTCGCTCCCCTTCGACCTTAAGATCCTGCTCGAAGCGGTGTCCGACCCCAATCTGGACCACAGCGCGCGTGAAGTCGCAGCGGCTGCGGTTGTGTACATCATCGCGCCCCGCGAAGGGAACATCGAGCCGTACATCCGATATGGCGAGGACGTGCTGGTGCTTCGCCTCGCCCTGCGCCAGATCTTGACCGAAGGAGGCGAAGGGGCGCCGGCGTTCCGGGAACGCTTCGCTGAAGATCTCAGCCGCCTGAGCCAGGAGTTGGAGTTGCTCGATCGGGCATGCGGCAGGGATCTGGTGGCCTGGCTCGACAGCCGCTGGGTTGTCCTGCGCAAGGCCGTATACGCGCGCAAGAAGATCCCCATGTTCGTCGACGACGAGGAGGTCGGCACACTCCTGTACGACGAAGGACTGAAGTTCGGCACCAACTATCCGATCAGCGAGAAAACCCTGGAGGGACGTCTCAAGCAGGCCCAGCCTGTCCTGGACCACCTGCAGCGGAAGTGGGACCAGGACAAGAAGAAGATCACCCCGCACTAGGACAGAAACCTGGATGGCGCGAAGTTCCGAGGTCGTGCCGGTTGGCGCTACGCCCGCTGGGGTTTTCGATATCGCCTGCCGGGTGGCCGAAAGCGGAGGCTCGCTTCCCACGGAGATTACCGAGGCAGCGCGTGCGGTGGCCGGCGAGTTGGGGTCGTTTCCGCCGGACGAGGTCCGGGGCGCGCTGGAGCGAATCATCACGAGCCCGCATGCCGACGACGGCCTGCAGTGGCTGCACGAAGCCGGCGTGCTGGAGCAGGTGGTGCCCGAGCTAGACGCCACGGTGAACTTCTCGCAAGAAGCAGGGCGCCGGCACAAGGACGTGTGGGAACACACCAAGCAGGTGGTCATGCAATCGCCGGCGCAACCAGTCGTGCGCTGGGCCGCCCTGCTGCACGACATCGGCAAGGTGGACACCCGGGTCATGCTCAGCGAGGGCAAGGTGACCTTCCACCGCCACGCCGAGGTGGGCGCGCGCTTATTTGAGACTCTCGCCCGGCGCCTGGGTTTTCCTCGCGCCGAGCGCAAGCGCATCCGCTTTCTCATCGTCAACCACCTGCGCGCCAACGCCTACGAGCCGGAATGGACTGACGCAGCCGTGCGTCGATTCGATCACGAAATGGGCGATGCTCTGCCCGAGCTGGTCGAGCTGTCACGAGCCGACGTCACCTCGGCACGGCCCGGCCGGCGCCAGGAAGCGGCCCGCAATATCGAAGCGTTGTTGCAGAGAATAGCGGCCGTGCGCGAGCTCGACGCCCGTGTGCCACCTCTGCCGCCAGGGGTGGGCAACGCCATCATGGAAGCCTTTGCTCTTCCGCCCTCGCGCCGGGTGGGTGAGTTGCGCAAGGTGTGCGAGGACGCCATCGAACGCGGCGACCTGCTGGAACGGCAGCCGGTGGAGTACTACGTCGACTTCCTGAGGCGCCAGGGGATATCAGTCGACAAGCCGTAGCGGACGAACGGCCTGGGTCGCGGAGACAGGTCGTGAACCGCGCGGGGGCGCGCGCTTCCATGGGTCTGCTTCCTTATCTTTTCTTGAACGGCAAGATCATGCGCGTGGTTCCCGCCCGCGCGCACATGGGCGCGACCGGGGCCGCTGGCGGCACTCTCTAGGGCTGGCCTTCAACCTGAGCAGTCGCTTGCTTCGGCGCTCTCCGAAACATCTCCGCCAGCAGGAAGCGGCCCAACCTCTTTCCCGTCGCCCAAATGGGAAAACTGGTCTCGCCGGACTGACGTTCGGTTTCACGTACGGGGAACTCCGTGCGCGGAATGCGCAGCCGGTATGAACGCACCGCCATCTCGAGATCCACCGTCACTCCGGCGCTGGAAATCTTCATGCTTCGATAGGCCGATACCGTGAAACCCTTGACCCCGTGAAGAACGTCGCGAATCCGGCAGCCTTCGCGTCGCCAGACGAGTGACGTTGTGATGCTCAGGACATTGATGCCCCACTTCCTCGG
>PMLB01000046.1 GCA_003158735.1 Myxococcales bacterium
CCGCGTTATCAAAGCGGAATTTTCGGGCAAACCGGAACAGCTGTTTGAGCCACGTCTTCGCCGGATGGGCCGGCCGAGACTACGGCTTGGTCGCCGGCTCGCTGGACTGGTCTGAAGCAGGCTTGGTCCGCTCGCCAGGGATCTCACCCTTTTTGGGGGAAACCTCGATCTCGTTCGCGCTGGTGACAGCCCGCTTGAAGTTCTTTATGGCGCGGCCCAGACCATCGCCCAGCTGGGGGAGTTTGGTTGAGCCAAAAACCACCACAACAACGAGAACAATCAGGACCAATTCGCCAGCGCCGAGTCCAAACATTTTTTGAGTACCCAGCGTGTCTATACCACCGCCAAACCGGAGAGGCAATCGCGCGAATGGGGCATTTCTTGGTCCCTTGTGGTCGATCCTGTACGATCTGGTCCCATGCGGCTCACGGCGCACGCTGCCCAATTCCTGATTCCGATCGGCGTCGCCACATTCGCGACCTCTGCGCTCGCTGGCCCAGGCCGCGCTTCCGGCCCGGCGACAACCGGCAGTGCAGGCAAAGCCGCGGAGGCAGGCGCGGATCCTGTCCAGGAGAACTCAGCCGAGCGCAAGGCCGTGCGGGGCGCTCCTCTCGAAGAGGCAGATGCCAACGAAAGTCCCGAGCTGCGCGAGGTGCACCGTTTCGAGGCACGAGCCTTTCCACGCCTGGGCGAGCCCGAACTGCTAGACGTCCAGCCTGACGATGCCGCTCTGCCACTGCCACCCGGGCTTACCGGCCGTTGGGGCGGTACGGGCGACATTCCCCGTCAGTTGCGCAGCCCCGAGGGGCCAGCCCGGACCGACAAGGCGGCCGCCTCGTCACGACCCGCGTGGGCCCAGTCTCTCACGCTGCCCGAGATCCCGGTGCGATGGGCGCCCCAGGTGATCCGCTACCTGGACTTCTTCAAGAGCGACCCCAAAGGCCACGCCATCATGGCGTCGTGGTTGCGCAAGATGGAGCGCTTTCGCGCGATCTTCGAGACCGTGCTCGCGCGTAACGAGCTGCCCAAGGATCTCATCTACCTCGCCATGGTCGAAAGCGGGTTCGAGCCAGGCGCGACCTCGAACAAGAGCGCGGGTGGGGTTTGGCAGTTCATGCCACAGGTGGCGCGGGCCTACGGGCTGGAAGTGAGCCATTGGGTCGACGCCCGCCGCGATCCCGAGCGAGCCGCCGAATCGGCCGCGCGCTATCTCAAGGATCTCTACGTGCGTTTCGGTTCGTGGCACCTGGCCTTCGCCGCCTACAACGCAGGGTACGGGGCCGTCCTCCGGTCCATCTCCCGCTACAACACCAACGACTACTGGGAGCTCTGTCGTCACGAATCGGGGTTGCCCTGGGAGACTACTCTCTACGTGCCGAAAATCCTTGCTGCGGCCATCGTGGGTCACAATCGGGCCGCTTTTGGCTTTGCCGATGTAGCGCCCGATGCGCCCTGGGCCTACGACACGATCTCGGTACCGCCGGGGACGTCGTTTGCCACCCTGGCGCGGGCCGCGGGCACCAGCCCTGAGGTGATCCAGGCCTTCAACCCTGAACTCTTGCGCGATCGCGTGCCGCCGGATCGCGGTCCCTGCACGGTTCGCATCCCGCCGGGATCGTCCGGGCTCTATGCGCAGGCAGTCGCGCAACTTCGCCGATCAGGGGAACGGGTCGAAGCCCTGGTCTTGCGTTTCGGCGATACCCTGGACAGCGTGGCCAAGGCGCGCGGGGTTTCGCTACGCGAACTCAAGCGCCTCAACGGCGTGAGCGACACCGCCGATCTGCGCGGGGGCACCACCATCCTGGTTCCGGCCCGGTCGGGCGCCCCGGTGCCGGCGTTCAACGCAAGCGATGAGAGCGATGACACCCTTCTGGTCGCGGTTCCCGATCGCGCAGTGGGCTGCCCTGGTTGTGAACGTGTCTTCTATCGCACGCGCGAGGGCGACACGCTGGATGAGATCGCCGATGTCTTCAGTGTCAGCGTGGACAATCTGATTGAGTGGAACAACCTCGACCCAGAGGCCAAGCTCCAGCCCAAGCTGGTGGTGCAAGTCTTTGTCCGGGATGGCTTCGACCGGGCCAACGTGGCCCTGCTCGACCCCAACAAGGTGCGCGTGGCCACGTTGGGATCGCAGGAGTTTCTCGACCTGGAGGCGGCCCGCCGGGGCAAGACGCGATTGCAATACACAGCGCGCGCAGGTGACACGTTGGCCAAGATAGCGAAGCGCTACGGGCTAGCCCCGGGCGACCTGGCCCGCATCAACCGGCTCTCGGCCACCAGTGAACTGGGCGACGGGCAAAAGATCGTCGTGTACTCTCCGACATCGGAGATGCCACGCGAGATCACCGCAGCCAACAGTCTTGCGGCCAAGCGCCCGCCGACGACGAGCAAGACCATCTTGGCAAAGAATACATCGACGCACGCGACGCCCAAGGGGACGGTGGCCCACAGTCCTGTCAAGACCGTGGCAACGACGGCAGGCGCACGGCCAGCGTCGCCCGCGGCCAAGTCAGGCGGGAAGAGCGACCCGAAGCCAGCGAGCAAGCCCACGGTCAAGCCCGGCCCAGCCCTGCGCCCGGCATCCGCATCCACCAAACCCGCGGCGACAAAACGGTAGTCTTGGCAGCCTTGCGTTTTGTTGTGGGCACGGCAGACGTAGGGCTGCGCCTGGATGCGTTCCTGTTGCGGCAGAAGGTGGTGCCCAGTGCCACCGCTGCTCGGCGTGCCATCGCCGAGCAAATCGTGTTGGTGGCCGGGCGGCCCGGCAAGAAGGGGCTGCACCTGGGCGAGGGTCAGGTGGTGGAAATCGTGGCGTCCATCCCAGACCAAGTCGTGCCGCTTCCCGCGGCCGAGATCCCGCTGGTTGTGCTCTACGCCGACGATGACCTGGTGGTTGTGAACAAGCCGGCTGGCTTGCCCTCCCACCCGCTGCGGGCCAGCGAAGGGCCGAGCGCGGCGGGGGCGCTAGTGGCTCGCTTTCCCGACTGCGCGGGCGCCTCGCCCGATCCCAGAGAAGGAGGGCTGGTCCAGCGATTGGATCGCGGCACCACTGGCGTGCTGGTGGCCGCGCGCCGCCGCGCGGTCTGGCCCGGCCTGCGCGACGCACTCGCGGCGCCGGACTGCGAGAAGACCTACCTCGCCGAGGTCGTGGGTTGCTTTCCCGATGTGGGAGCCGGTGAGAAGGACTTCGTGAGCCCGGGTGCCCGGCCTGGAACTCTGTCGGTGGCGGTGCCCATCGGCCGCGTTGGTCGTCGCGGATCGCGGGTGAAACTGGGCGGCGGCCGCCAGCCCTTGCCCGCAACCACCGAGTTTGCTCTAGTGGAACAGAGATCCACGTCCGCTCTCATCGAGGCGCGACTGTGCAAAGGACGAACCCACCAGGTGCGCGCGCACCTGGCCTATCTCGGCGTGCCGGTCGTGGGTGACACCACCTACGGCAAGACCGGCCACGATGTCGAGCCGCCAGCGGCCTTGCATCTGCACGCCGCCGCCATCGTGTTCAAGCACCCAACCACTGGCCAGCTCGTGCGCATCGAAGCCCCACTTCCCGATTGGGCGCGCTCCGCTTTGCGATCTGGCTAGCTTCCCCTACTCGAACTGTGCGAGGCCTGTCTCCACCAGCAGGTGCAGGGTTCGATAGAACGTGAGCAATTCATCCGACGAGCCAAATCGCTCGGTCCATTCTGCGAGGGTGCGGCTCCCATCGAGCAGGCCCCAAACTTCACGCGGTGTGGGCCCCAGGCGAAAGGCCTCGGGGTTGATGCGAGGGTTGGGCATGGCGCGCGGTCGGAAGACCGACAGCGGCGCGAATCGGCTGGCGAGAAAGTCGTAGCTCAGGGTCAGCACGCCGGCGCCTAGGATCTCGAAGCTGTTGAGCCCGAGCGGGAACGCGGCCACAGGGTTCTGCAGGCCACGGAAGAAGCTGAACTCGCCCTCGGTCCACGTGAACAGCTCCATCACGCGCTCGCGCACCTGCTGCGACAGGAGCCGGAACACGTCGAGCGGCCGCATGAGCCCGAGCCCAACCAAGGCCTCACCCAGCTTGCCCGAAAAGCGCGACATCTCAGCCAGGGCGCGCTCGAGATCGGACAGTCGCAAAAAGCCGCGCGTAACAAGGTATTCGCCAAAGCGATCGCCGGACGTGTTGGAGTTGACCGACTCGGGTGCCCCGCGCACCAGGTACACGTCTTTCACCAGGGTGCCGCGGGTAAAGCGGACCAGGCCGGTTTCCGCCATGACCGCCAGATCGGCGATGACGCGAGTCGTGGAGCTGAGCGACAAATCACCGGTGTTGTCCGGCGGCACGGACTGCTCGTCGCTGGGCACGCTGGCCTCGGGCGCGCTCGCCACGGGATTGGCCCGCACCTGGCTGGGCCTTGGCCGCAGGCCGCTCGCTGTCGCCCGATAGGTTGAGGTATCAGGAATTGGCGTGCTGTCGAGAGGAGACGGGGCGCCCAGGCCGCCGGTCAGATGATCAACCGAGCCCGGGGTCCAGCCCGGCGTGGGAACGGCCGCTGGGGTTGCATACTGGTCCAGCTCGACCAGGGACATCGGCCGGGACAGGGCATCGTCGAACGCGGCGCCCACCATGGTGGCGGCGGGCGATGCATCGGCCCTCTCGGGGGAGTCTGCGTCCTGACCGTCGAGGTCGATTGCGATGGCGGGTTCCTCGGGCTCATCGCCGTCTCTCCTGCCTGACTGGGCTTGCTCGCGCTTGGGCTTGGGGCTCGCGCCGTGGCGCCGCGACTCAGTGTCGTCCGCCTTGATCTCCCACTTGCGTGAGTGCTCCTGGAGCCGCGCCATCGCCTCGGGGCTCTTGTCAAACAGATCAGAGGCCAGAACGCCGACGTCGGCCGGGCCCACGCGTAGGCCGAATTGGAATTCCAGGTCGTGCAGCACATCGCGAAACTCGGCGGCGGTCTGGAAGCGCTCGTCCGGATTCTTGGCCAGCCCTTTGCGCACGATGGCTTCGAGGGCTTTGGGAATGTTCTTGCCGTATTTGTCGAAGCGTTCCAGACGGCCGTCGCGCACCATGAGCAGAACGTCGAGATCGTTCTGCGCGGTGAACAGGCGCTTGCCCATGAGCATCTCGGCCAGGACAATGGCCACGGCGAAGAGATCGCTGCGACTGTCCAGTTCCGCGCCCCCAACCTGTTCGGGCGACATGTAGCCGTACTTGCCCTTCAAGGTGCCGGCCTGGGTCTTGGACTCGCGCTCCTGCGCGTGCGCGATGCCGAAGTCGCCCAGTTTTACGTCACCGCGTTGGGCGATGAACACGTTGGAGGGAGAAATGTCGCGATGAACCAGGCGCATCGGCTTGCCCTCGACGTCTTTGGCGTTGTGCGCATAATCAAGCGCGTCGAGAACCTCCATGGCGATGAACATGCAGATGGCAGTCGGCAGACGAACCTGCTTCTGCGCCGCCGATCGGAGCAGGGCTAGGCCGTCGAAGCCATCCACGAACTCCAAGGCGATGAAGTATTGGCCGTTGACCTCGCCGAAATCGGTCACCTGCACGATCTTGGGGTGGATGAGCTGCGCAGTGAGCTTAGCCTCGTCGATGAACATCGACACGAAGGTCTTGTCCGCGGCTAGGTTAGGCAGGATACGCTTGATGACCAGCAGCTTCTCGAAACCATGGCCCGAGAGGATCTTGGCCTTGAAGACCTCGGCCATACCCCCGGTGGCCAGGCGCTGCACCAGGGTATAGCGCCCGAACTGCGAGGGAAATGTGGTGTCCTTTCCCTCGTCTGGCATCAAGCCCTCATTTTAACACGTCGAGATCGCACGGAGAACCTGGGCGCTTCAGGAGTTTCGTAGTACCATGATTTCGACCTTATGCGTATTCACTCGTCAGGTCAGTCAGACGTGGGCCGCCGGCGCCCTCACAATGAAGACGCCTACCTTTGCGACGACGAGCTAGGACTGTACATCGTCTGCGACGGCGTGGGGGGCAACGCGAAGGGTGAGGTGGCCAGCGCCGAATCCGTGGATCTCGTGCTTTCCTGGGTCAAGCGTGGGCACAAGACCCTGGAGGCCTTCGCCGCCGCTCCGACCGAGGAGGGGTCAGGTCAAGTGCGACGCCTCTTGGAAAGTGCGGTGCAGTCGGCCTGCTACATGGTCTTCGGTATGGGCCAACTCGACCCACGGCAGAAGGGCATGTCCAGCACCCTGTCTTCCCTGCTGGTGGCTTCCAGCAAGGCCTTTATTGCACAGGTGGGTGACAGTCGGGTCTACCTTTCGCGTGATGGCAAGACGGTGCAGCTCACGGAAGATCACACTCTGATCAATTTCCGCCTAAAACTAGGGTTGATAACGCCCGAGGAGGCGGCCACGTCGCCCGGCAGGAACGTCATTACCCGGGCCGTGGGCCATCAGGACTACGTCGAGGTGGACACCATCGATCTGGATGTGCAGCCGGGTGATCGCTTCATGCTCTGCTCCGATGGGCTACACGGCTACCTGGAGGACGGCGAGGTCCATGGTTTCCTGCAAGGCGATCGGCAGTCTGTGGTGACACAGCTTGTCGACATGGCCAACGACCGCGGCGGGCGCGACAACGTCACGGTTGTTGTCTGCGACGTCGAGTAGGGCTACCGCTTCTGGCCGTCGGCGATTCGAAGAACTGATGCCGTGTCGCTACTTGCGGGTCGGGCCGCGCCCGCCCATCTTGCGAAAGATAGCGGGATCGTAAAGTTCGGTGAGCAACTCCACTGTCTTGTAGGACGCTCTGCGCGCACGGGCCTGGGTCTCATCGACGCTCACCAGGGCGACCAGCGTCTCACGGCCCAACTCCACGCGCCGGTCCTCATCGGGCAGGATCGAGTCACGCAGCAGGCGCGCGGTGTCCTCGTCGCCCTTGTCCTCACAAAACGAGGCCAGCGCGCCCAGTCGGGTCGCACTCATGCCGGCCAGCGTTAGAAACCCGGCCGCCGCGCGCTCCTCACTGGTCTGCAGCGAGCGCATGAACGCAAAAAGCCGCGAATAGCCGCCCTGGCGCGGGTCGTACGAACCGGGCGCCAGGCCCAGGACGGCCAACCGTTCGGCCAAGAGGCGAAAATGGCGTGCCCTGTCCCCGCAGTACGATGCGCAGTCGAGTTTCAGGGCCAACGAATCGGTATCGGCCAGCCACAAGGCCGCGATCTCGATGGTTTCCACCACCATCTTGCTTTCCCACCGCAATGCCTCCGCCACCGTCACGCCGTCGCCGGCTAGCGCCGGCAGATAGCGGGAGGAGATGAGTCCGCGAAAAGACTCCTGATTCTTGAATTCCAGCTCAGAAACATAGACGTCGGCGGTCACCATTAGAAGCCGGCGGGATTTTCCTCCCCCGGACGCCGCCTCGTCAAGGGACAAGGAAGCAAACCTGGGTGTGGGGTGGCGGTGTAGTAGGTGACAGGGACGGGGCTGTCCCTGAACCAGTGGCCAGGTCGCGATGCGTGCAACGCGGACGCGACATCAGGACTCGATTCAAGCCAGGAGGCAGACGGGCAAGAAACGAAGTTCGAAGTGACCTTCCGCACTCCCCTCCAGCCCCTTTTCACTGGTAGGCTGCCCGCAGCGCGTTTGCGGGCACTAGTATGGCCTAGAAAATCTGACTGACTACTGGGAGGTTCTTCATGCGGCTGCCGCAATTGTATAAAGGGCGAAACGGATTCCTCGCGGTGCTGGCGGCGACTGTCTGGGTCGCCGGTTGCCAGAACGACCTGCCGGTCAGTCCCGTTGTCCCGGATCCCGGGTCGCAATCGTCAGACGCTAGCACCAGGGATGGGGAGAGCTTCGAGCGATACGTCTTGGCCATTCCAGACGCGCCTGACCAAGTGCCCGACTCCGCGCCTCCGCCAGGCCCCGATGCGCCCCCTGCACCCCCGGTGGTCTGTGGTGACGGCATCTTGAATGTTCCAGCGGGCGAGCAATGCGACGATGGCAATACCGATCCGGCTGACGGCTGCGGCTCGACGTGCCTGTTGGACGAAGGCTGGATCTGTCCCGAGCCGAACAAGCCCTGCGTGAACACGACGGTTTGCGGGGACGGCACCATCTCGGGTGCCGAGAAGTGCGACGACAACAACACCAACAGCGGCGACGGTTGCAGTGCCGATTGCAAGATCGAGGATGGCTGGATCTGCCCGACGCCAGCCGTGCGCTGCCAGGCCGCAGCGTGCGGCGACGGGTTCATGGTGGGCAGCGAGGAATGCGACGACAACAACACAGACAGCGGCGACGGCTGCAGCGATACCTGTCACGTGGAACCAGGCTATTTTTGCCCCACGCCCGGAGCTGCCTGCCAAAAGACTGCTTGCGGCAACAACGTCGTCGAGGGCGACGAGGGTTGCGACGACGGCAACACGTTGCCATGGGACGGGTGTTCGCCAACCTGCGAGCGCGAACCCACCTGCACGGATGGCGAATGCGCTTCGGTGTGCGGAGACGGCATGATCCTGGCCGGAGATGTAGAGGAGTGCGACGACGGCAATCAGCGGGATGGCGACGGCTGCAGCAGCACCTGCACGAAGGAGATCGGCTGGGACTGCCCGGTCACTCCGATTGCGGCTGCCAGCCAGCTTTCCTTGCCCGTGGTGTTTCGCGACTTCATTTCCTTCCCCACCGCGGGCGCCACCCGCCACCCCAATTTCGAAGACAACATCGGTACGGGTGTCACAACAGGCTTGGTGCAGTCTGTGCTGGGCAGCGACAGCAAGCCTGTGTACGGGGGGATTTGCGACAACGCCAGCGTCAGCGCGACGGCTTGCCCCCACGGCCGCCAGCTAACGACCCAGGCTGACTTCGACCAGTGGTATCGCGACACCACCGTGAGCGTGCGCGGGGACAGCTTCATCACCCTCACTCTCAACACGGCTGGGCGGTATGTGTTCAACGGGGGGACCGGGACGAATCCCTTCCTGCCCTTTGGAAGGAATGACTTGACCGGCGTGGGCTGGGTGGCCCAGGGCCAGGAGCTCGCGTCGGGTGGTGGCGACTTCGGCTTCACCACTGAGTTCCACTACTGGTTCCAGTTGCAGGGCGGCGAGACCCTTGATTTCTCCGGGGACGACGACGTTTGGGCCTTCTTGAAGAACGCCCGCATCATTGATCTCGGCGGCAGGCACGCCCAGACCCCCGGAAGCATCACTCTGGACGACACGACGATAGCGAACCTCAGTCTCACCAAGGGACGCATCTACGAAATAGCGTTCTTTCACGCCGAACGACACACCAATCAATCGAACTTCCAACTCACGCTCAACGGGTTCGGCCGCTCAAAGTCCGTGTGCACGCCCATTTGTGGCGACGGCATCGTGGTCAAGGGCGAGGTGTGCGACGACGGTCCGCTCAACGGAACCTACGGGCACTGCAACGACACCTGCACCGGGTTGGGCCCGCATTGTGGCGACAACGTGCTGCAGGCTGACCAGGGCGAAGAGTGTGACGACGGTGTGAACCTGACCACCTACGGGATCAACGGCAAGCCCGGCTGCGCCCCAGGGTGCAAGTGGAGTCCGTTCTGTGGCGACGGCAACACGGACAGCTTGTTCGGCGAACAGTGCGATACCAAGGGTGTGAAGTTGCCCGACAGCAGCTGCCAGCTCAACTGCACCTACCGTCCTTCTTGCGGCAACGGCGTGGTCGACAAAGAAGATGGCGAGACCTGTGACGACGGCAACACCATCTCTGGTGACGGCTGCTCGTCGTTCTGCACGTGGGATATCGTGCAGAAGTAAACCCTCCGCCCGGTCTGGAATACCGCGAAGCTATCGCCCGGGCGGCAAGAGATCGCCGACCAGACGCTCGAAGACGCCGCGGTTCATGTTGCCGACGAAGGAGCGGCGCAGGAGGCCCTCACGGTCGTAGGCAAAAAACGCTGGGATCTCACCCTCCCAGCTCGGATCGAGATCCGCGACCAGATCTTCGGCACGGTCCGCCTTTAGGATGGGGCTCCATTGCGGGTCGCCGGTCTTGGCGAGAAGGACACGGCCCACCAGTACCGCGCTCCGGTCAGTGGGGTCGTCGAGCGACACCGCCAAGAAATCGATGCCCCGACTGCTGGCTTCGCGTGCCAGCTTGGCGAGTAGGGGCAGTTCCTTCAGGCAGGGCCCGCACCAAGTGGCCCAAAGATGCAGCACCACCACGCGGCCCTTGTGGCTCGCGAGAGTCGCCTTGAGTTGCGCTGGGGTGATGAATTGCGCTGAGGAAACTTGCGCAGGAGCTGCAGCGCCCGCCTGTGCGCTCGCCAGGAACACGCACAGAGCCAGCCACAACTTGCGCTTCATGAGCCGATGCGGGGCAGCGATGCCCCGATTCCGTCCGGAACAAAGTTGCCGCCCGAGACAACGCACTTCAGGGCTTCGCGGGTGGGCACAGTCAGGAAGCGACACTCGGCCTGAGGCACGAAGTACAGGCGGCCGCCGATGGGATTGGGCGCATTGGGCACGAACACGCAAAGAATGTCCGTGCTGCCCGGAACCGGCCGTCCCGAGGTGAACCCCAGCAAGCGCACGCGCCCCGATTCATCCGGAATCAGCACCACGCGCGCGAACACGCCCGAGTCAACGTCTGGGGTCACCACCACCTGCTTCCACGTGCGGTAGAAGTCGCGCAGGCCAGGCAGTCGACCCAGCACGCGGTCGAAGAGGCGCAGCACCTGGCGACCCACGAAGCTGGTGACGAAGATGCCGAGAAAGTAGATGAGCACCAGCGCCACCGCGATACCCACCAGCGGGTAGCGCGTGGGAAAGATCCGCTGCGCGATCGCGTTGACATACACGACCACGAAGATGGTGATGCCAAGGGGAATGGCGGCCAAGACGCCGGCGAAGAATTTGGAACGGAAGTGTGCTGTCAGGCGATTCATCGGTGTCATCCAGAGATCAAGCATACACCGCGGCTGGCGGCTGCCACGTGCGACTGTGAATTGGGTTTGACAGCCTGGCCGGCGGTTCCTACGCTGCGTGCGAAGTGACCCGAAAAGGCTTTGTTTTGGCCGCGTGGTGTCTGGGCGTGGGGACTGGCTCGGCCGCGCGCTCCGCCTGGGCCGAGTCGCCGTCCTCGCGGGCTGTGTCCGCGCCCGCCATCCTGCCCTTGTCCCAGGTGCGGCCCGGCATGTTGGGCGAGGCGGTCACGGTCTTCGAGGGCGTCAAGCCTGAGGCGTTCAAGCTGCGCGTGCTCTCGGTGGTGCCGAACTTTTTGCCCAAGCAGGACATCATCCTGGTGCGGGCCGAGGATCCGCGCGTCGCGAGCTGCGGCATCGCAGCGGGCATGAGCGGCAGCCCGGTCTACGTCGACGGCAAGCTCATGGGCGCCATCGCCTACGGCTGGAGTTTCGCCAAAGAAGCCCTGGCCGGCGTGACTCCCATCGAAAGCATGCTGGCCGGGA
>PMLB01000443.1 GCA_003158735.1 Myxococcales bacterium
GTGGCGAAGTCGTCCAGCGTGCACAAGCCGTACATTTCATCAAGGAATGGTGGTGATGTCGTCATGAAAGGTGAACCTGAGTTCGCCTCATAAGGCTACCGCGCGAGCATTGCCGGGGTGTTTCGAGCTAGAGAAAGATCCGTGAATGGTTCGCCGTTGCAATGCCCCCGGTGTGTGTCCTGATTCTGCTCAGCCAGTCGTCGCGAACATACGCTTCGGAAACATCCTAGATACCAAGGCCAGGGTACCCTCCAGTTGTGCGAGTGGCCCTGAATCATACGTCTTGTTGCATTTGCGGATCTGAGACGATGGTCCGGCTGATCGATGCGTGATCGCATGCAGGAATTCCGGACGGCATCAGCGCAGTCGTTTGCACGCCGCTACTGTCCCATCGTGGGGCAATGGGATGAATTCGTCGATGAAACCGGACGTCTGCGCTCGCCCGTGCAGACCCTGACCGATTTTCTCGATGGGCTTGGTCCCGCGGCGTTTCGCCAGCGGGCCGAACAAGTACGGCAGCTGGTGCGCGATCACGGGGTCAGCTACAGCACGCCCGGGGACACCCAAGCGGGCGAGCGGCCTTGGCACCTGGACCCGATTCCTTCAGTGCTGGATGCCGACGGCTTTTCCAAATTGGCGACGGGATTGGCCCAGCGGGCACGTCTGATCGAAATGGTGCTGGCTGATTGCTATGGTCCACAGAAGATACTGCGCGAGGGACTCTTGCCTTCGCGTTTGGTGCTGGGCAATCCCACCTTCTTGCGTCCCTGCCATGGTCTCGGTCTTGGGAGCCACCTGCACTTCTATGCCGCCGACGTGGTGCGCACACCATCGGGTGACTTCTGTGTGCTGCGAGATCGGACGCAGGCGCCTACGGGTGCGGGCTACGCCCTGGAAAATCGCCTGGTCATGTCGCAGGCGCTTGAAGAGCCCTTCCGGCAAAGCAACGTTCAGCGCCTAGCGCCGTTCTTCTCTGCCCTGCGCGAGACCCTGGCTGCGCTATCGCCCGTGACCCATGAGCATCCCCGCATCGTTTTGCAAAGCTCTGGGGCATGGAGTCCCACCTATTTCGAACAAGCATTTCTGGCCCAATACCTCGGCTATCCGTTGGTCGAGGGTGGCGATCTGACGGTGCGTGACCGGCGCGTGTTTCTTAAAACCCTGGGCGGGCTCTCTCCAGTGGATGTCATTTTTCGGCAACCCGAGGATGACTATTGCGATCCGCTGGAACTGCGTCCGGATTCCAGTCTGGGTGTGCCCGGTCTCATTGAGGCCGTGCGAGCCGGTCAGGTGGCGGTGGCCAATGCCCTCGGCAGCGGGCTGTTGCAGTCACCCGCGTTTCTCCCATTCTTGCCGAGGATCGCGCGGGTTTTCCTAGGTGAAGACCTTCGTCTCGAAAGTGCGCCCGCTTTTTGGTGTGGCGAGCCCACGGCGCTTTCGCATGTGGTGGCCAACCTGGATCGCTTGATGATTCGGCCTGCCTGGCCTGGGGCCGGGCCGGCCCTGGTCGTCGGCGAGCGGCTGCGCGGGGACGAGCGGGAACGCTTCCTCTCCCTTCTGCGCACCCATCCCGAGCATTTCGTCGCGCAAGAGCAGGTGTCTTTGGGCCACACACCGATCCTGAGTGGGGCCGACCTGGTGCCGCGCCCATCTGTGCTGCGCGGCTATGCGGTCTTCAACAGAGGCGACTACCTGGTCATGCCCGGAGGATTCTCCCTGGCCGCCGCCACCGTAAGCGATTCGACAATCGCTGTGGCTCAAGGGGCGTTGGCCAAGGACTTGTGGGTGCGCAGTGAAGGTCCCGTCGGGCATTTTAGCTTGATGCCACCCGCTACACATTCCGTGGAACTGTCGCGCGGAGGCGCCGATCTGCCCAGCCGCAGTGCGGACAACCTCTTCTGGCTGGGGCGCTACGCCGAGCGAGCCGAGGCCACGGCCCGTCTCGCGCGCCACCTACTTGGACGTCTGGCTGACGTGGGCGATGCGGGCTTCACGTCGTCGCCGTCGTCTGCGCTGTCGACCATGTTCGAAGTGCTCGGCAGTGCCGCCGAATGCGAGCCATCGTCGTTGGCGCAGGGCCGGCCCCTGGCGTGGCTGGCTGGCGCTCTTTGTTCATCGTCCCCGCCCGGATCGCTGCACAACATTCTGCGCGCGGCATTGCGTTCGGCGGCGGCGGTTCGCGAGCGTTTGTCCTCCGATACGTTTCGCGTGCTGGGGGCGCTCGGCGACGAGGTTGTTCGAGCGCAGGGGCTGGT
Organism: Myxococcales bacterium; assembly: GCA_003158735.1. GTDB lineage: Bacteria > Myxococcota_A > Polyangia > Fen-1088 > Fen-1088 > Fen-1137. The sequence goes on from PMLB01000443.1 coordinate 2,256, forward strand.
CTCTGAGCAATCCCTCGGCACCCTGACGGCATTTCTCGATCGCGTGATCACCAGCCTCTCGGCCCTGTCAGGGTTGGCGATGGAGAGCATGACCCGTGGCCATGGCTGGCGCTTTCTCGACATGGGACGGCGGCTCGAACGCGCCTTGCAAGGGCTTGCCCTGTTGCGCGCGGCTTTCGCCTCGGGAGTCGAACGCGACGGCGCGCTTCTGGAAACCCTATTGGCCGTCGCGGACAGCAGCATCACCTACCGACGCCGGTATCTGGCGGGCCTGCATCCCGCCGCGGTGGTGGACTTGTTGTTGGTGGACGACGGCAACCCGCGCGCGGTGCTGTTTCAGATCGAGGCTCTGCGCGAACACCTGCTGCACCTGCCCCGCGATGCCACCCAGGCCCGCTTGCGTCCCGAGGAACGACTGGCCCTAGCGGCGCTCACGCGTCTTCAATTGCTCGACGTGATCCCTGCTTGTGATGCGTCGGTCGATGGCGCCCGGCCGGCCTTGCACGAGATCTTGGGGGAAATCGAGGCCGATCTGACCTTGCTCTCAGACCAACTTTGTGGCGGCTACCTCAACCACGCGCTCATGGCCCGCCCTTTGGCCCAGGATTTCGCGCCAAGAGGATCGCAGTGAAGTATCAGATTCGCCACGAGACCCGCTACCGCTACACCGAGGCGGTGACCAATTCGCAACACGATCTCCACCTTCTGCCGCGCGAGCTGCCCCACCAGCTCTGTCTTTCGTCCGGCCTGGACATCAAGCCCATGCCCAGCGTGTGTCAGGAACGCGCCGATTACTTCGGCAATCGCGCCACGCACTTGGTGCTGGCCGTCGCCCACACCACGCTTACGGTGATCGCCCAGAGTCGGGTCGAGGTCGCCACGCCAAATGCGCTTCTTCCCGAAGGAGATGTCGCGTGGGAGGAGGTAGTGGCCGAAATTGCTCGACGGCACTCCGACCTGCACGCACAGGAGATGAGCTTCCCCTCGCCGTTCATCGTGCCGTGGGACGATCTGCGCAGCTACACGTGTCCTTCATTTCCGGCGGGACGACCCCTACTCAGCGGGTGCCTTGCGCTCATGCACCGTCTGCGCGACGACTTCACCTACGATGCGCGTGCCACCACCATCGCCACCCCTCTTCACGAGGTATTCAGCAAACGCCGGGGCGTGTGCCAGGACTTTGCCCACTTGATGATCGCCTGCCTGCGCAGTTTGGGTCTTTCCGCGCGCTATGTGAGCGGCTACTTGGTCACCTCGCCGCCACCTGGCCAGCCCCGCCTGGTTGGCGTCGATGCCTCACATGCCTGGCTCTCCGTGTTCTCTCCCCGGTTCGGGTTCGTGGACCTGGATCCAACCAACAACTCCATTGTTGGTGACCGACATGTCACCCTGGCCATCGGCCGCGATTTCGGCGACGTGACCCCGCTACGCGGAGTGATCCTGGGCGGCGGCCGTCACGAGCTGTACGTGGCAGTCGACGTCGTGCCATCAGAGGGGTAGGGACCTCGCAAGCCCATGACCCCGCTAGACTATCTCAGGCGACGTTGGCACGGTCGCGATGGCGATCGCCGGCCGCCTTGTAGGGGCGCGCTTCGATTCGTATGCGCATGGTCTCAGCCACCGGGTAGACGGAAATACTGCCATTGTCGATCTCGCCGGGGAGAGCGGTGGCCAGAATGGCGTCGACAACGGTGCTCACCATGTCCTCGTCGACCGTGATCTGGATTCGCACCATGGGTGCGCCGTCGATGAGGTAGGACGCGCCTCGGCAGATTCTCAGCCTACCGGCATTGCTACCGCAATCAGTGACATTGGACAGCGTCATGGCCCTGACCCCGACCTCCCGGATCCGTTCCTTCACGTCGTCGAGCTTGGATGGTTTGATTATAGCGTCGATGGATTTCATGGCGTCACCTCTCTTCAGGATGAAAGCAGAGCGAATGAGGTTCGACAATGGGTCCAGGCACGAGTTTCCGGCGGATTTGCCGGGAAGCAACTGCCGCGAAACGTCCGAAACAATGGCGTGACAATCCGTTCGCAATCACGAAGCTTGTGGCCAAGCTGGACGCGACTAGGACGCTCGCCGCAACTTCTCCAGGTCGACGCGAAAACGCTCCACGCGAAGTCCAATCATCCGTTCCGAAATACCAAGCCTGCGTGCCGCCTCGGCCATGTTGCCACGGGCGCTCTTGAGCGCCTCCACGATCAGCTCGCGCTCCACGCTGTCGAGGGTTGTACGCAACTTTCCTCGCATGGGCGTGTGGCTCGCCTCTGCGGTCTGCAAGGTCGGCGGCAGATGATGGCCGTGGATAACCCCATCAGTGGATAGCAGAACCGCACGCTCGATCACGTTCTGCAGTTCGCGCACGTTGCCGGGCCAATGGTAGGCGACCAGCATGTCGATGGCCGGCGTGGAAATGCGGCGCACAGGTTTGTTGGCCGCCTTGGCGAAACGCACGACAAAATGGTCGGCCAGTTGCAGTACATCGGTGCGACGATCGCGTAACGGCGGGACATACAGGGGAAACACATTCAGCCGGTAAAACAGATCCTCGCGGAATTGGCCTTGCTGCACCAGTTGTTCCAGATCGCGGTGGGTCGCGGCGATGATGCGAACGTCGACGTGCAGGATTTCGTTGCTGCCCAGACGTTCGAATTCCTTTTCCTGCAACACGCGCAGCAGCTTGACCTGCGTGGTCAACGGCAGATCGCCGATCTCGTCGAGAAAGAGCGTGCCTCCGTTGGCCAGCTCGAAACGGCCCTTGCGCCGGGCGACTGCGCCGGTGAAAGCGCCGCGTTCGTGGCCAAAGAGCTCGCTTTCCACGACGCCATCGGGCAGCGCTCCACAGTTCACCCGCACAAAGGGCTTGTCGGCGCGGGGGCTGTTGTAGTGGATGCACTGGGCGACCAGCTCCTTGCCCACTCCGCTTTCGCCTCGGATCAAGGCGGTGGTCGGGCTACCTGCGACTTGCGCGATCTCGGCGAGCACGCGGCTCATAGCCGTCGAGTTTCCGATGATATTGGCCGGTCGAAAGCGTTGGGCCAGCTCGCTGTGTAGGCGTGCGTTTTCGCGTTCCAGCGACTCGTATTGCTCGCGCGCCGCCTGTCGCATGCGCACTGCTTGCGCGAGCATGGAAGCGATGATGGTCAGCAGACGGACATCTTCGTCGAGGGAAACCTCGTCGTGGGACAGTCGATCCACGCTGAGCGCGCCCACCACCTCCTTGCCGTTGACAATGGGAACGCAGATGAAGGAAACCTTCCCGCTTTCGCTGGTGCGGTTGCGCCGGCGGGCGCGCGTGCGATCGAGAAATAGCGGCTCATCGACCACGTCCGGCACGATTGCGGGCTCGCCAGTGGCGATCACCTTGCCGGTGATTCCCTCGCCCAGCGCGTAGCGGCCACGTTCCATCTCGTGCGGGCTGAGCCCGAAGGCGTCCTCGATAACGATGGCGCCTGTGGCGCGATTGAGAATCGTGATAGTTCCGCGCAGCATGCCCATGCGGGCTGCCATCCTTTGCAAGACGGGCCCGGTTACCTCGTTGAGCGCGGCAGTTCGCGTGAGCTCTTCACTGACTTCGAGAAGAAGGGCCAGATCCTGCCTGGCACGCGGCTGGGCATTTTCTACAAGTGCGTGCATCGTCAGTTGCGCGGTTAGGGACCATTGAAGCTATGAGTTGCCGGCAATTTCAGCTAGTTGAGGACGGACGAGCCGCTGGAGGTCGAGGTTCTTCGCAAACGATTGGCCCACATTGAGCCTACCAGCGCGCTCACCTGCATGATGATGAAGACCGTCGCAGCGGGCACCAGATCCGGAGCTGCGGCCTGGTAGACTATCCAGCAGACCAGACCAATGGCCAACTGGGCCGCCAGGAAGGTCCTCTTGTAGTGGTGCCACAAGTGTCCGTCGCTCCTGTTCTGCATGCGTACGCCCCAGTAGGCGCCGCCTGGAGCAAGAATTGGGTTGGCCATCAAAGTTGTCTTCATGGGTTAGTCCTCCCTGTGAGCAAGCCGTACTATTGGGTGTACCAGAAACATATGGCCGTTGTGTTTCGCGAAGGTGAAAGGTTGGTAAAGNNTCTCACCGTCCCCGCCTACGCAGTCCTTCCTTTCGTCATGATCTTGGCGGGAATCGCCATCCTGCCACTGACAGTGCCCGCGCTGTGGGAACGCAACCGGAACAAGGCCATATTTGTGGGTATTCTGGCCACGCCTGTGGCCGTGTGGCTGCTGGCCCGAGGCCCTGCGTACCTATGGAATGTGGGTTGCGAGTACTTCTCGTTTGTCTGCGTGGGGGGCGCGCTGTTCGTGGTCACTGGGGGCATTTACCTCGGGGGCGACCTGCGTGCGAGCCCGCGCAACAACACGCTGGTGCTTGGCATCGGAGCGGTTCTGGCTAGTCTGCTCGGGACCACGGGTGCCAGCATGTTGCTCATCGGATTGCTTCTCAGGACGAACTCGCAGCGGCGGCACACGAGTCACATACCGTTCTTCTTCATCCTGCTGGTTTCCAATGCCGGGGGACTGCTGACGCCCCTGGGGGATCCGCCCCTGTTTCTGGGATTTCTGCGGGGCGTGCCGTTCCATTGGACGCTCCGGCTGTTTCCCATCTGGCTGGTTGCCGTGGGCTACTTGCTGGGAGTGTTCTATTGGCTCGATCGTCGGGCCTGGGCCCGCGAGGCAGCCGCGGACGTCGAGCGCAGCGCGAGCCAGGTGGTGCCCTTTTCGCTGCAAGGCCGCCTGAACCTGCTCTGGCTAGTGGTCGTGGTGCTCTCGTTGTTTCTGCCGTCGCCGGTTCGAGAAGCGGCGATGATTGCGGCAGCGGCTGCGTCGTTCACTTTGGGGAGCCGCGTGGGACGCAAACGGAATGGATTTACGTTCGCTCCCATGACCGAGGTTGTCGTGCTCTTTGCTGGGATCTTCGTGACCGTGGCCCCCGCGCTGGCGCTGCTTGAACAAAAAGGTTCTGCTCTCGGCTTGGTGAAACCGTGGCAGTTCTTCGCTGCCTCGGGCGTGCTTTCCGGCCTGCTGGACAACGCACCCACCTACCTGGCGTTCCTTACCGCAGGGCAAAGCACGGCCAGCGCGCTGGGCCTGCCCGCCAATGTGGCCGGAGTTCCGGGCAGCTACCTGGCAGCCATCAGCGCAGGGGCGGTTCTCATGGGCGCCAATACCTATATTGGAAACAGCCCCAATTTTATGGTGAAGTCGATGGCTGAATCCGCTGGCTACCGGATGCCCAGCTTCGCCCGCTACGCGATGATGGCCATCGCGGTGTTGTTGCCGGTCTACCTCGCGACCGCCCTGCTGGTCGCGCTGTACTAGAGCACCGAACGGTTTGCCTCCCGTCGTGAAATCGCGGATTTGCGTCGCGTCCCTTCGTTGCTCCTCGGTCAAATACGTCGTGTATTCTCCCTCGTCGCGCCTCGGGCCGCATGCAACTGCGCAATTTCACTCGGTCCGGCAAACCGTTCGGCGCTCTAGCCAG
>PMLB01000210.1 GCA_003158735.1 Myxococcales bacterium
CCAGGTTGATTTTCAGGAAACCTTCCTCGCCGGCCACCGAAAACAGGGCATGTCACTACCTCGCGAAGTACTGCCCGGCCGCACCTACATGATCACGCGTCGCTGTTCCGAACGCCGCTTCTTGCTGCGCCCGGATTACGAGACCAACAACGCCTTCATCTATTGCCTCGCCGTGGCTGCCCAGCGATTCGGCATCCAGGTCATCTTCACCTACGCCGCCGCCAACCATCATCACACCGGCATCTTCGACCCCGAAGGGCGCTTCCCGGATTTCATGGCGTATTTCCACAAGTACGTCGCCAAGTGCCAGAACGCCCTGCGCGGCCGCTTCGAAAACTTCTGGTCATCCGAACACGCCAGCGTCGTCCGCCTCGTCGAGCCAGACGACATCCTGGAGAAGATGATCTACGCTCTGACCAATCCGGTGAAGGATCCGATTGTCGAGCGCGTCTGGGAGTGGCCTGGCGTGAATTCCTACGGCGCGACTGTCGACGGCGCGACCCTCACCGCCGTCAGGCCCGCCCACTTCTTTCGCAAAGACGGAACCATGCCCGAGGTCGCCACCTTGACCATCAGCCGTCCGCGGGGTTTCGACAACATGTCGGACGGGGAGTTCGCGGCTCTCATCAAGATGCGCGTGACTGCGGCGGAAGAGTCTGCCGCGGCCGAGCGCCGTGCCAAGGGCATCCGCGTGCTCGGACGCGAGCGCATCCTGAAGCAGGATTGGCGGGCCAGACCCGAGAGCGCAGAGCCACACTTCAACCTCAGCCCGCGTGTCGCCGCAAAGAACAAATGGGCGCGCATCGAGGCGCTCGCGCGCAACACGGCGTTCCTTGCGGTCTATCTCGACGCCAGAGACAAATTCGCGAAGGGCTCACGCGATGTGGTCTTCCCCGCGGGCACCTGGGGCCTGCGCAGATATGTGAACGTACAGTGTTCAGAAGCCACTCCGGCCCGTGCACCGGAGTAGAGAAACGCCGTATCCCCGACCATGGCCTTGCCGCCGAGCGAGTCAGGGTGCAGTTGCGTCCGGCGTCCGTGCCCACCCAAGTCCTGGACTGCAGAACCCTCACAACTGACCTGACGTCGTCGATTCCAGGTCCCAAAGTCGACACGTTGACGGAGCGGCCACCTGCTTCTTGCTGTGAGCCGCCCGCTTTCTTCGTCGCCGACTGCCTCCCAAGAAAATCAACCTGGGTCGGGGACCACGGGCGTGTACTCGGACCTCTTCCTGACCGGAAACTTCCCCAACCCGATGACGGCCCTCAAGCCGTAGCGCCCCATACTCGGGACGCCATCAATTGAGGCCCCACGAGTGCTGAAAGTAGGTGAGCGTGACTGGATCCTTGACCGTGAAGGTCATGCTGTCTCCGGTCCCCTGCTGAACCAGCAAGGTCGTGCCCGAGGTGCCTCCGCTCATTGCAAACGCACCTGCCCACCAGCAGCCTCCCATCTTGTTTTCCAAGATCGTGTTGGCCGTGCCGACGATGAAGGACTTGTCAGCGTTGCCCTCAATCCCGGTGGTGTAGTCCTCTGCCACCTGGCCCGCCCACTCACCGACAATGGTGCGGCTGACAGCGTTGCCAAGGCGGTTCAGCAGGTTGGATTTCCACCCTGCCGTGGTCGTCGGGCCGTTGTACGCGTAGTTGTGCACCTCCATCATCAGGTCAGGCCAATTGCTGGCCACATTGCCGACGTTGTCATCCCAGCCGCTGCCTGCCACGATGATCTGTTGCCTCGGAACATCGGGGAACTGGGCAAGCCATCCATTGACCTGGACGACCCACTGCGCGGGCGTGAATCCGTGGGGCTCATTGTGGATGTCATAGAACACCAGCGGATTGCTCACGTAGGCATCGATCACGACCTTCCACATGGCGTACCACCGGGTGTTGTCGACCGGCTTGCCAATGCCTTTGTCTTTCGGCCAGAAGCCAATGATCACCTTCATTCCCCTGGCGACACCTGCGTCGATGGCCGCCTTGTAGGAATTCCACCAAGGGTCGAGAGCGGTCGGCTCGTTGATCGGCATGCGGAAAGAATTGACCTTCAAGAGATCGGTGAAGGCTCCCAGAACGATGTTGGCCTTGGTCGTGACGCCCTCGTAGGTGTCGGTGTCCGACGTGATCCCGGACATGAGAAGGTGTCCGTCGATGAAGTTGTCCCGGTTGTCGGCCCAGTTCACGCAGTGGAAGCTCGCGACGCCTGTGCCGCCGCTGACCACGGTTCCCCCGCTTCCGCCGATTGGTCCTGCGTCCGCTCCCCCTGCCCCACGCGCATCAGGCGGGGCGACATCCTGTGCGACGTCCGCGGCAGCGTCGGCCCGGCCGGTGCTGGTCGTTCCTCCGACGCCGGATGTGCCGCCCGCGCTCGTCGTTCCTGCACCGGCCTCGGTCCCGCCAGCGGTAACCCCGCCGCTGGTGGCGGCACTCCCGCCGCCGGGATTGACGCCGCCGCTTCCCATCGTGGCCCCGCCGCCAGCGATTGTTCCACCCGAAATGCTTGATCCGCCGGTTGCGGTTGCGCCGGCCGCGCTCGTGGCGGCATCGACCGTCGCCTGTCCGCTGCTGCCACCCGTTTGGGCAATCGTGCCGCCCCCACCGCCGCCTGTAGAACCCGGCGCGCTTGCGGAAGAGCAACCAGCGAGAAGCGCAACCAACAGAACCGAAAGCGTCCCACACAAGTCCAGCCCATTCCTCGGCCACCGGTTGTGTGGTTGTGACGCTAGAGATCGTTTCATGATGGCTCCTACAAAGTCTGGGGGGACATCAGGCGCTCCTGCGCCCTTTGACCCCTGCAGTAGCGGGTGCGACCATTTCTGGCCCAAGGCCCTGCAGCGCAATCAGGCCTTCATCGACCGGTACCGCGAAGCCCGCGCCGACCAGCTGGCTGGCCAGGAGGCTACCTTCCCCGCCGGTACCTGGTGGTTGCATCGTTTCGCCGGCGTGAAGTGCGCCGAGTTGGGCGCCACCGCCCCGCCGAGCTGATCAACGACAGCTCCCGGCTTCTTCCGCGGCGCCTCGCCAGGGACGGCCTCTGCCTTCGGCGCGCAAACGTAGCGGCGCTCACGTCTGCTGTCCGTCGCGAAACGCACGTGCCGACATGATGAGTGGCCTGTAGGGCAACACCATGGTTTGTTCACGCCGCTATTGGACTGGACGGAGAGTCCGTACGTTGCACGATCCCCCACGCGGCCCCGATGACCGGCCCGGTCAGCAACATCATGAGGATCTGGCGCCGGAAAAGCGTTGCGCGGATCAGTGCTACAATCAAAACTGATGAAGCTCGCGAGCGCCACCGCGGTCACCGACCCTCGGCTCGGTTTGGACGTCGAGCGCCTCTTTTCTGGCGATCCCGACATTCTCCAGGCGGCGGCACAGATCGATCGATCGCTCATTCAGCTCGCGCTCGCGCGATCGCTGCGTGAAAGGCTTCGTGCTGGCGTCGCGCTGGCTCGCTTGGCCAGCAGGTTCCGAGCGTGAAACACCCAACCGTCGCTGATCCGGAGGCGTTGCTGGCCGAGCTCTTGGCCGAGGGAGTGGAATTCATCATCGTGGGCGGGACTGCGGCGGTATTGCAGGCCGCCCCCATTGCAACCCAAGATCTCGATATCGTCCATCGCCGAACCGAGGAGAACGTAGCGAGACTCATGAACGTGCTGGTGCGGCTCGACGCAGTCATTCGCTACGACTTGAGCAATCGGGGACTTCGGCCCACGGCCACGATGCTGCTTGGCCGCGGCCAGATCAATCTGTCGACTAGCCTCGGTCCCCTCGACCCGCTTTGCGAGATCGGCGAGGGGCAGGGATATGACGAACTCCTTCCGCACACGGAGGTCATGTCGGACGGCGGCCTGACAATCCGAGTGCTCGATCTGCCCACTCTGATCGAGATCAAGGCCAAGACAGGGCGGGCCAAGGATCGCGTCGCGCTCCCGGTGCTGATTGCCACGCTGGAGGAACGCAGGCTTCGTGGCGCAAAGGCGCCTTAGCCCCGCGTTTCCAGCGCTTGGAATGTGCGTCGGCCTTGTTGCGGGCCTCGGCAATGGCCGCGTGCTTTTGTACTTCGGCCGATTGCTTGCGGCCGATGCTGTCCAGGTAGTTCACGTCGTCGGACACGTCCTGGATCTTCACCACGAAGCGGCCGCGGGATCTAGCGCCGCATGCGTCGGCGGCCGAGGCGCGCGGCGACGAGCACCAGCAGACAGCAGGTTGGCCAGGAGCCGGCGCCTCGATCCGAAGCGCTGGTGCAGGCACAGCCACCGCCCATGGCTCTGCCGGCCGTCCGATCGAGACCGCCGTCGGAGCCTGTTTCACCGCTTGCGCCCCCGACTCCGCCGCTGTCATTGACATCGGCGGCGCCATCGTCGCTGTCTGTCCTGTCCGCGTCCCCTCCTGTGTCCGCATCGGCAGGCGTCCCCTGACAGGTCGGCTGGCGGAGCGTGGTCTCGCCCTGGCACTGGTCGATCCACGAGCCCACGCCGTTTCCAGGGTTGGTCGGGAATCCCGTGCAGGCCGCGGTCGGATTCCAGCCGTTGGCATCGTGGCAGGGTGTCAGATCGAACCCCGACGTTTCCTCTGCCCAGGCCACGTGGTAGGGAACCGATGTGTAGCTGGAGACCCGCGGGGCGGTGCTGCCGCCGATGATATTGGGGGATTCGCAGTCCTCGCCGATGAGGCGCCAGGTACCATCAGGCATCTGGAAGAAGAGTGGCCCGCCGGAGTCTCCATAGTACTCGCCGTCCTGGCTGCCACTGGTGGCGTAGATTTCGAACGGGTTCGGCGTCAAGGGAGGCAGAGGAGCAGCCGCGAGGGTCCCATCGATCCACTTCTTGCGCCCCGTCGCAGTGCTGGTGGCGCTGGTCACTCCGAACCCCACCTCGACGACGGGCTTGCCGGCCGCCAGCTCGGACGTTTCACAGGGCGCCATCACGGGAACGATGGGGATAGCCGTGAGGTTCTCTACCAGAACACAGTAGCCGAAATCGTTTGTGGGGTGCGCGGTGCAACCGGCGATGGCCACGGTCTTGGCCCATGGCTTGGACGTTTCGCCCAGACCGATCGAAGTGAACGGAGTGTAACGGCCGCTGTCATCGTAGAGACAATGGGCTGCTGTCACCACAACACGAGGGTGGACGAGCGTGCCCGTGCAGACCCACACCGACCCGACCATCATGACGGTGGTCGGCCACTCGCACGTCGCGGCCAGATTGCCGCCGACGATAGGCAACCTGGTTTCCGACAGCGGGCCCTGGCTGGGGCGGCTGTCGCAGCTCAGCGAAAACCAGCCGAAAGCAGCAGCTGCGAGCAAACACGCGCGTCCACGGTCGTGCATCAGCACATCACCCTATTATCTGGGCGTGGGGGCACACGCGGCACAGTCTACCGCATTGGCTACGACTGGACCGAAATGATGTCGCCGGCCATCCCAGCCAGGGCATTCAGACTGCGGCGTTGCCAATAGACCGTGGGGCTGGACAAGAAGACGATGCGATAGCGACCCTCGGCCGGCTGGTCCTGCACGGTGCTGATCCACCACGCGAAGCTATTGAGACAGGACGAGTTCATGAACTCGAGCCGGCGGACGTCCACGTTCACCTTGGTGAGCGCGCGCCGTTGGGTCTCTGCGTGCAAGGCGCGCAAGAACCGATCGAGGTGTCCCTTCATCATGAAGTCAGCGGTCCCACTCAGTGCCACCTCCATCTGATGTCCGCGTACGCTCGCTTCCGCGCTGAAGTCGCTCTCCCGGATCGCCTCCTGCCAGGGTTCATCCATGCTGGTTGCTCTTTGGGAGGGCCGAGTTCGCGACGGTTGTCACAGTAACTTCTCCTCCACAAAACGCCGGACCACTGACACCACGCACGGGCGAGGCTGGATTCTGAGTTCGAGACTCAGGCAGGGGCTGTGTGCGACGCCTGAAACCACTATAGTGTTCCATCGGCAGCACCGACGGGGAAACTTGAGCGGTTTCTCGTCGGTATCGGCCCCGCTGCCGCTGGCTGCTCACCAACTTTGCTAGCGCAATGAGTTACGGGTCTGGTTGTGGACGGCCTTGCTGTGCATCGGTCATAGTGACGCCTGACGTGGCATCGCGGGGCAAACATGCGCGGCGCAGCTAGCCAACGCTTCGGCGCGCCCATTTCGCTGATCTTGGCCTTGGTCTTCCCGGCCATGATCGGGGCTGCTCTGGCCCTCGCCTACTACGGGTTCAAGCACGCCGAGGACGTATCGCGCCCTATTGAGCAGCTCTTTCGCCAGGAATCGCAGGACTTCGCCGACGATTTGGCCAAGGCCGTGGAAGCCCGCATCGACAAGGAGTCCGTGTCCCTGTTCGACAAGATCGCTGACGTCAAAGACGATCCGGCATCCGCCGACCCCTGCGATATAGATCCAGGCCAAGGAATCGAGTCGTTCGTGGTGCTCACCGCTGCCAAGAAAGTGGAATGCACCTGGCCAAAAGTGCGCGAGCCGCAAGCGTCCTCTTCCAAGCACAAACCTGCGCCAGAGCCGCCCGTGGCCCGCAATCCCTGGGCGGGCAAGATCAAGAATCTGGGCTGGGCCCAGGTGGGCGTGGGCAACTTCGCCTATCACCATGAGTTGCTTGACGGAGGCGGCTCGGTTCTGCTCGCCTACTCGACGCGGCACACGGAAGCGGGTCAGGCCTTTCACGTGGTGGCCAGCCTGAAGCTGGACTTCATGGGCAAGCACTGGTCCGAGGAGGAACTGGCCCGACTGCGCAAAAACCGGCGGGTGGCCATCGTGGACGAAAACAACACACTGGTGGCCGGTTCAGCCCTGGGTGGCCCTGAGGCCCGTCCCGGCGGACGATTTTTCTACGAGGGTCCCTTTGGCAAGGCGCTGTACCGCTGGCGCATTCAGATGATCCCCCAGAACGCGGAGGCGTTTCGCGCGCAGTGGGAGCGGACCAAGGGAACCCGTCGCCTGCTCATATTGTTGTCTACGGTCATCATCGCCGTGGGCTTGGGCATCGTGTGGCTGGCGGTGGTGGCCGAGCGGCGGGCTTCACGCATGAAGAGCGACTTTATCGCCAACGTATCGCACGAGCTCAAGACGCCACTCTCACTGATTCGCATGTTTGGCGAGCTGGTGGCGACGGGCCGGCACAAAGACGATCGCACCGCGCGCGAATACGGGGGCATCATCACGCGCGAATCAGAGCGGCTGTCGCACCTCATCGACAACGTGCTCGACTTCGCGCGGCTGGAGCGGGGCAAGGCCAGCTACAACTTTTCCGAGGGCGACCTGGCCGAGGTGGTGGAGCGAGCGCTGGACGTGTGCCGCTACCGGCTGGACAAGGAGAAGATGAAACTGGAGACCAGCTTCGACCCCGAGTTGCCCGGCTTGCGCATGGACGACAACGGCATGACGCTGGTGACGCTCAACCTGGTCGACAACGCCATCAAGCATGCCGCCGAGGGGGGCAAGGTTTTGGTGACGCTACGTCGCGCCCCGGGTTTCGTAGTGCTGGGCGTGCGCGACTTCGGGCCCGGCGTGCCGCGCGACGAACACAACCGGATTTTCGAGCGCTTCTATCGATCGCAAAGAACGCGCGCGCGTAACGTGCGCGGCAGTGGCATCGGCCTGTCTCTGGTCAGGCACATCGTGGAGGCTCACGGCGGCCGTGTGGTGGTGACCAGTCCGGTCCCCAGCAGACAAGATGGCCCCCCGGGCTCGCTCTTCGAGGTATTCTTGCCCGCGCCCGTCGCTGCCAGCGCCAAGTCCGGCGCCGCGCAGGCGTCGGCAGAAGCAACCCCAGTCGTTGAATCATGAACAACAACCTCTCCCCCAATCATGCGCCAGCGACCCGTCGACGCATCCTCGTCATTGAGGATGAGCCCGACATCGCGCGTGGCCTGTCCGATGCCCTGGAGTTCGAGCAGTTCGAAGTCTTGACCACCGGCTACGGACGCGAGGGGATCAAGATGCTGCAGGAACGCGGCGCCGACCTGGTCATCCTCGATCTCATGTTGCCGGACATCAATGGCTTCTCGGTGTGCGAGGAGATGCGGCGCAGTCACCCGGTGGTGCCCATCATCATGCTCACCGCGCGTTCGCAGGAGACCGACAAGATTAGGGGGCTCAAGTCGGGCGCGGACGACTACGTGACCAAGCCCTTCTCCGTGGGCGAGCTGGTGGCGCGTATTAATGCCATCTTCCGTCGCCTGTACCGCTCGGTTCCCGTCGACGAAGCGGTTTCCATCGGCTCGGTAACGGTTTATCCGCGCCGCCACGAGTTGGTGCGCAAGGGAAAGACCATTGCGCTGTCATTCTACGAGGTCGAGCTGGTGCGCCTGCTGCACGAACGCATTGGCGAGCCGGTGAGTCGCGAGGAGATCCTGGAGAAGATCTGGGGCGTCTCGGGACACAGCCAGACCCGGGCGGTGGACAACTTCGTGGTCAAGCTGCGCAAGAAGATCGAGGAAGACGCCTCCAGCCCGCGCCACATCGTGACCATCTACGGAATCGGCTATAAGCTGGTCGCGTAGGCTGATCCGTTCACTCGGTCGCCGGCTCGACTTTGTAGATCGCGACGCTTCCTTGGGCGAAGACCCGCGCCAGGCCCGGCGCTGAATTGGGATCGAAGCCAAGCGAACGCTGCTCCTGCGGGCCGACAAAGAGATAGTCGGCCCCGAGCTCACGCAGCATGCGATGTTGGGAAGGCGTGAATTGATGGGCCGCGAGCACGCGACGGACTTGCGCCAGTATGGAGTTGTAGTGTGGAGTCACGCTGTGATGGCCGACCAGTGACGAGGCGCTGGTGTACTTGCTGATGCGCCCGGAAACCGGGGGCAATGCCAGGACAACGCCGCCCTGGCCGACGTTCTTGTCCAGCCAGCCAAGCGCCGCGGCTTCGTCGGCCGTGGCGTAGTAATTGCGTGTATCGGCCGTGCCTGTGAACGACTGGGATGAATAGGCCACGGCGCCAATGTTGCTGATCACCAGTAGAGTGGCGACTGCGGCCATGAACAGCCCGCGACGGAAGCCTCGCATACGCAGGCGCAGCGAGAAGGCGAACAGCACCAGCGGCGCGAACAGTGGGATGCTGTTCTGCGGGCTGAACCCGAGGGCCGGAATAATGCTGCCCAGATGGACGCAGAAGAAGATCCCGGCAAACCAGACCAGAAGAAATCGTTCAATCAGTGAAAGCGGATTACCTCTGAATTGCAGGATCCTGACCATGGCCAGCAGCCCGACGATGCCGTACGCGAACATCTGAATGTGCGGCGACGGCATGAACTGAATATTGTGACCCTGTTGCGACCAGTATTTGAAGATCGGATGGTATTCAAAGATCCAGATTGAATACGCCAGCGCCGGAAGCGCCATGGCCAGCGGGATGGCGCGCAACGCGCTGGCGCGCCAGTCAAAGCGCCGGATGGCTTCGCTGGCGACAAACACGGGGAGCACGACCGCGAGCGAGATGAGATCGTAGGGTCGGACAAAGCCATTGACGAGGAAGATTGCTCCCGAGGCGACATACAGCCACACGGATTGCTCCCGCATTTCGGCCAGGAGAAATAGCGCAAATCCGATGAGCATGAGGCCGTGGGGCAGGGAGAAGTGCGGGTTCAGCATGAGCTGCTGAAAGGGAATCAAGCCGGTCCACAGGTCTGGCGTCAGCTTGAACGCGGTCTCGCGCGACAGAAGATCATGGGCGCCCGCGAACCAGAAGAACGCACCAAATCCGCCGCCGAAAATGAACGCGCACAGGGCAGCCAGCCGTTTCGGGAGGCTGGGTAGCGCAATCAGGGACAGCAGCGTGAAGCCGAGGGCCAAGAAGAGGACCCCGGCAAAGCGCCACACCTGGTAGACGGCGTTCTCCGAAAGATGAAACAGGCGCATGGCCCGCCCGACGGCGAGAAACTGGAGATTGACAAAGGCGCCGGAGTTGGGCGTCGCGGTCAGGCGGTTGTTGAAGACGATGTTCCCGTCGTAGGCCTGACGAATGAACGAGAAATACATGTTCTGGTCGGTGGTGTGGCCCACCTGGCCGAGAAAGCTGGCTGACGGCGGTTTGTTGGCTTCGGCGAAATGGTAGGGCAGGTAGCTCTCGAAGAAAGCCGCCAGCACAACGCAAAGAACGGCGAGAGAGAGGCCCAGCCTTGGGTGTTTCATGGCTTGCGTGCGATCGAGCCTATGGGTATGCGGCTTCATGGCTTCAGGAGATCCACTTATACCAGTTGTCGCCCCTCGACCGTCGACTGTAAGCTCCCATCATGACCGTACGTGTTCGCATCGCGCCTTCCCCAACCGGCGATCCCCATGTGGGAACCGCCTACATCGCCTTGTTCAACTACGTGTTCGCCAAGCACCATGGCGGGCAGTTCATCCTGCGCATCGAGGACACCGACCGCACGCGCTCGACGCCAGAGTCCGAGGCAGCCATCCTGCGCGCCTTGCGCTGGGTGGGGCTTTCCTGGGACGAAGGGCCCGACGTGGGTGGACCGCACGGCCCCTACCGCCAATCCGAGCGCGCTGACATCTACCGACGCGAGATCGCGAAGCTGGTCGCCTCGGGCGCGGCCTATCGCTGCTTCTGCACCGCCGAGCGCTTGGACAAGCTGCGCGCGGAGCAGAAAGGCAAGTCGGGATTCATGGGCTACGACGGGCATTGTCGCGGCCTGGACCAGGACAGCTCGGAGGCGCGGGCCGCCGCGGGCGAGCCTTTTGTCGTCCGCCTGGCCATGCCGAAAACCGGCCAGACCACCGTGGTGGATCGTCTGCGCGGCGAAGTGCGCTTCGAAAACACCCAGATCGACGATCAGATCCTGATGAAGACCGACGGCTTTCCCACCTACCATTTGGCCAATGTCGTCGACGATCACTTGATGGGCATCACCCACGTCATCCGTGCCGAGGAGTGGCTGACCTCCACGCCCAAGCACGTGGTGCTCTACCGCGCCTTCGGCTGGAGCGCGCCCGAGTGGATCCACATGCCGCTTCTGCGCAACGCCGACAAGTCCAAGATCTCGAAGCGCAAGAATCCCGTGTCGCTCGACTACTATCGCGCGGCCGGGTTCCTGCCCGAGGCGTTGCTCAACTACCTGGGTACCATGGGCTGGTCGATTGCAGGCGATCGCGAGAAGTTCACGCTGCAGGAGATGATCGAGGCCTTCACCTTCGACCGCATCAGCCTGGGCGGCCCGGTCTTCGACCTGGTCAAGCTGTCGGCCGTGAACGCGGACTACCTGCGCGCCCTCGACGACGATGGCATCGTGGCGCGGCTGCGCGGCTGGCGACTTTCGGATCAGTTCCTGAAATCCCTGGTGCCACTGGTGCGCAAGCGTGTCCAGCGGCTGGACGAGTTCGTGCCCATGACCGAGTTCTTCTTCTCGGGCGATGTCGACCACGCGCCTTGGCTGAAGGAACTGGTTCCCGCCAATCGCACCGCCAAGGACGTGTCCGAGTGTCTACTCGGCCTCATCGAGGCTTTGGATGTCCAGCGCGATTTCTCGCCGCCGGCGCTGGAAGCCATGGCGCGCGGCTTTGCCGAGAAGTCGGCGTGGGACGCCAAGGAGCTGTTCATGGTCATGCGCCTGGCAGCGACGGCCCGCAAGGCCACGCCGCCGCTCTTTGAAACCCTGTCCGTGCTGGGCCGGGACATGACCCGTCGGCGCCTGCGCTTGTGCGCCGACCTTCTGAAGAAGGCCAAGCCCTAGTCTCCGAACGGTTTTGATGTTGTTGAGAATTCATGACCCCTGTACCCACTCAGCCCAGCATGACGAAGACAAGACTAGGCTTTCAACGGTATTCCCTTGCGACATCCTTGGCGGCTTTGCTGGTGGCTGGCTGCTCGGGAAGTTCCACCGAACTCGGGCACCTGGCCCAAGGCGGCGGCGTGGGCGGGAACAACACTGGCAGCATCGGCGGAGCAGGCGGAAAAGGCACAGGCGGTGGCACTGGTGCAAACAGC
This sequence comes from Myxococcales bacterium, assembly GCA_003158735.1. Lineage (GTDB taxonomy): Bacteria > Myxococcota_A > Polyangia > Fen-1088 > Fen-1088 > Fen-1137. The sequence continues at coordinate 11,935 of PMLB01000210.1, forward strand.
ACGGGCGGCAGCGCAGTCGGTGCGGGTGGCAGTGGCGCGGGCGGAAAGAACACGGGCAGCAGCAATCTTCCCGATGCGGGAACCCTGAGCGCGGCCACCGCCGAGAGCTTCTGTTCTGGCTTCTACGGCTACATGTGCCCGGCTGTCTGGACGTGCGCCAATCTCAGTTACGGCGTTTCGTCCGTGCTGCCGTCGCCAGCCTGGCTGCAGTCGCTCACCGCGACCACCTGCGGGCGTATCCTCAAGTCCGTGGACGCGGGGCGCATCCTGTACGACCCCGCGCGCGGCGCCGCTTGCCTTTCCGCATTGGCGGCCTGGACACCGACGGCCGCTGACTGCGAAGCGGGGCATTCGTCCAGCCTGGGGCCGCCCTGTGGGCTCGCGTTCGTCCCTCAGGTGCCACTGGGTGGCGCGTGTTCGACTATCACCCCGGACACCGCAGCCATCGAATGCGCGGACGGTGGGTATTGCGACGAAGGTGGCGTTTCGTACTCGTGCACCGGCACCTGTCTGCCGTACTTGGACGAGGGCGCGCCCTGCCCGTGGAATGGGCAACAGTGCAAACCCGGAACTACGTGCAACGCAGACATCTTCGGTTCCACCCCGGGAAAATGCGTCGCGAGAGTCGGCGCGGGGCAATCTTGCGAGGGTCCGGGCGGCCCGGAATGCCTATCGCCCGCTGACTGCGTGGGCGGTTCCGCCACCGTCGCTGGCGTCTGCCAACTGCGCCCGACATCGGGCCCGTGTAACTATCAATACGAATGCGGATGGGGAAACAGCTGCACCGGGCCGAGCGGCAACCGGACCTGCTCGCCGGCGAAGCCGAACGGGGCCGCGTGCATCCCCGGCAACCAAGAGTGCACGGTGCAAAGCTACTGCACGGCGACCGGCATCTGCACCGATGTCCTCGGCGCGGAGGGTGAGCCGTGTGGGACGATTCTGGGCGAATATGTCTCCTGCCAGGGCGGCTTGTATTGCGATGCCACCAGTGTCTCTGGCGCAGGCACCTGCCACGCCCAGAAAGCACCAGGGACCGCCTGCACCGGCGCGCTGCTCGAGTGCTCCGGCTACCAAGGCCATTGCGACAGCCTCACCTCGAAGTGCGTCTCGTGCGACCGCGGATAGGCGACGCGCTGCCAGGTCGCCGCTTGTCGAACCTCGGTCCGTGCTGGACCGGGGTGTTCTCGTGCGCGATGGCGCCCGAGCTGCACGAAAATAGCAGCTGGCCTTGCCGAAAAATACGAGCCCACGCACCTAACCTAGAATGATGGCGGACAAGGCGCCAACAACCATCGGGTCGTAGCTTGGCAACAGGAGCGCTCTCGGGTATTGGAGGTGCTGCCACGAAGTACGAAAATGCGGAACGAGCCCGAGCTAGCGCTTATCTACCGACGTTGTGCCCCAGCGGTATTTCGCCGTGCACGGCAAATCTTGGGTAGCGAGGTCGACGCTCGCGAAGTGACACAGGACGTTTTCCTTTCGCTGCTCGAGCGTCCGGAGCAATTCGGGGGACGCAGCTCCCTGACCACTTTCCTGTATCGCATGACCACGAACGCTTGCTTGAGCCGCCTGCGCGACGAACGGAATCGCCAACGCCTGCGTCGCGAGCGGCTCGAAGGAGCCCCTGGCGCCGATGCGCCCGGTCCAGACGTCGAGCAGCAGCTGATGGTTCAGCGGGCGCTGCAGTCTATGCCCCCGGAACTTGCACACGCCGCAATCTACTACCTGATCGACGGCTTGACCCACGCCGAGATCGCGGAGCTGCTCGATTGCTCGCGCCGCCATGTCGGGGATCTCTTGGCTCGTGTGCAGGGCTGGCAAGAAGCGAAGGAGGCTTCGTCGTGCTGATGGCTACGAGAAAGGATCTGCCGCCGTCGTGCGTGTCAGACCTACGTTTTGATCGGTGGTACGCCGAAGAGCTCGAACCCGAAGAATCCCGCGCAGTGGAAGCTCACTTGAGGGACTGTGCGCGGTGCCAGCAGCGCAACCAGGAGTTGCGAGTTCAAGCCGAGGCTTTCTTGCGGGCCTACCCGCTTCCCGCAAGGATTGACCTTGGGGGGCGCGTCGTTGTGCCGAGCGGAGGCAAACCGCCGCGCCTGTCGCGGTGGGTATTCGCGTGGATGTGTGGGGCGCTCGCTCTCGCCACCGCGGTCGTCTGGCTGGTCGTGCTGCCGAAGCGCGACGGGGCTTTTTCGAGGCACGTGGCGGTGCAATTCCCCACAGTAGAAAGCAGCGACGAGGCGTCCAGTGCGACCCGGCTCAAGGGGGGAGCGCGACTGGGGTTCTTCGTGAAGCGAGATGGGCGTGTGATGCAAGGTCACGATGGGTTCACCGTTCACCCGGGCGATCGACTGCGCTTCTCTGTGACAATACCGGAGCCCCGGCATGTGGCGATTCTCAGCCGAGATGGGAAAGGCGTTGTCTCCGAGTGCTATCCAGGGGGCGGTCGGAGCCGCAAGCTTGCAGTTTCTCACGACGAGTTGCTCGACTCGAGCGTGGAGCTCGACGGTACCTTGGGGAACGAGAGAATCATCGCGGTCTTCTGTGCCGAGCCGTTCGAGGTTGCGCCCCTTGTCGCAAAGCTGGGGCGGGACGGTACACTTGAGGTAGGAGCGAACTGCTCGCTCGACTCCCTGGAGATTAGGAAGACGGCCAAGTGAGCGGCGGGTGCGCTCTGGCCAGGATCCTGGGTTGCCTCGCTTGCCTGGCGGGGCTCACCGCCGCTTCCAGGACAGCCGAGGCCTCGGTGCAGCGCTTCGCCCTGCTCGTCGGCAGCAACCAGGGGCAAGCGCCCGATGTGGCGCTGCACTACGCAGAATCCGATGCCGCCAAACTGGGCCAAGTGCTGCGCGATCTGGGCGGCTTTGAGCCTGCGGATATGGTCATCCTGCGCAACGAAGACGCCAACATCGTGCGCAGCACGCTGATTTCGCTCAACGATCGCATTCGTGCCGCCGAGTCTTTGCCCGATACCCAGACGCTGCTGTTCGTCTACTACTCTGGGCATGCTGATGCGCAGGCGCTGCACTTGGCGGGATCAAGACTGCCGTTTCGCGAGCTTGCCCAGCTGGTGCGTGGGTCTGCCGCGACCTTTCGACTGCTGGTGGTCGACGCCTGTCGTTCCGGCGTGCTCACCCGGGTCAAAGGTGAACGCATCGTCTCTCCCTTTGACGTGACGGATTCCGAGCTCAAGGGCGAGGGCTTGGCGTTGTTGACGGCCTCTTCCGCCAATGAAGACGCGCAAGAGTCCGACGAGCTCAAGGGGTCGTTCTTCAGCCACGCCCTGATTTCTGGCCTTCTCGGAGCGGCCGACAGCAATGGAGACGGTGATGTCGCGCTGGAGGAGGCCTACCATCATGCCTATGAGTCCACCCTACGCGCCACCAGCCGCACCCTGGCGGGTACGCAGCACCCAACTTTTCAATACGAGGTGAAAGGGCAGGGGTCGTTGGTCCTGACCAGGCCCGGGCGCGCGCGAGGAAAGCGCGCCGAACTGGTTTTCCCGACCGGCGTCGACTATCTGGTCATGGCCGACGATGCACAGGGCTCGGTCATCGGGGAAGTGGGAAGCCGCAACGTCGCGCGCAGTCTGAATGTGCCGCCCGGGCGCTACTTTGTCCGCGGGCGCGGCGTGGACCACCTGCAAGAGGGGACCATCGCCCTGGCCGCGGGCGAGGTGCACAAGGTTGACCCCGCCGAGCTCGAGCAAGTCAAGTACGCGCGGCTGGCGCGCAAACGCGGTGGAGTCCGTGATCGTTCCAGCAGCCTACAACTCGGGATTTCCCCCCGGGAGAGCCTTACCAAGGACTTCAAGAGCTGCTGGGGCGGGATGATCGTCTATCGCGCCGATTTCGCGAGCTTCGGCCTGCACAGCCGGCTTGGGTACTGCACGAGCCAGTTCGAAAACGATGCGCTCCGCGGTCGCACCGACGAGTTCGAACTCAGCGCTGGCATCGACCATACCTGGGATTTCCGGCGCGTGAGTCTCGATGTCGGGGCCGGTCTCGGGATGCGCTTCGTGTATCAAAGCTTCGAGACCACGGGCAACGCTCCCTCGCGCCAGATGGTGTCTCCGCTCGGCTTCATTGGCTTGGGCCTGACCCTGCCCATCAAGGGGCGCTTCTACGCTCGCCTCGACTCGCGTCTCGAAGCGCACCTCTTCCAATACAAGCCGAGCGCACTGTCCGGCAATCAGCTGCGCGCGGCCTTGGCACTCCGGGCCGCGCTTCTGGTAGGGATGAGCTGGTGAGTTACTTCTCCGCAAGCTTGGCCGTGTGGAGGATCTCGATGGCCAGGTTCTGCTTCATCGAATCAGTCACGACTCCGGTGCCCGACTCGCGCGCGCACTGGGACTCAATCTGAGCCTGGATGGCGCTGATCTCTTCAGTTTCCTGCGGATTTGGGTCCGGCGGCGAGGTACCGAACGGGTAATAAGTGATGAAGGGCGGATAGTGGGTGCCGTGGGCGGCGTTGTACCTGGCCATCGCCGCCAAAGCACGATCCCAAACGCACTTCCAGCTATTTAGCCAAGCCGCAAGTGAGCTTTGATCCTGGACAATGTTGTAGCCAGCCTTCAGCGGACCATACGGACCATAGAGTTGGTCGTTGACGTCCTGGGAAACCCAAACGATGCCGAAGTTGGTCTTCACGCTCATTTCAAGCGATTGTCCAGGCAAGGTGGGGTCGCCTGATTCTTGATTGACTGTGCAGGTGAAGATTTGGTCAGGCTCGTAAACGAAATCGTTCTTTCCCAAAGCGGACGTGTCGCAGCGGTAGACATCGCGGTAGCATTTGTTCGCCGCGTTCGCGTCGCAAATAATGCTTGCCGAATAGAAACCGGCATCATTGGGAAACCAGCTTGAATTTTCATCCGAGACAGTGAGTTCAGCCTGCAGGACGGATGCGTCACCTTCTGAGTCCAAGAGCTGGCAAGGGGTGGACTGACAGCTGAGGTCCTCAATGAATGGACTGGTGCCCCCGCTGTAGGTTCGAGTCACGTGGATCACGGCGGGGTTGCTGTAGTCCACTTCGACGGTCGGAGCCACATAGGGCAGGATGGCCGGGTGGTCCGCTGGCACTGCGGCCAACCCAAACCAGGCTACCTTGACCAACTCGCCGTTGCCCGCAAGGTCCTCCTCGTCGGTCACGGGAGGCAGCTTGGTGGTGGAAAAACGGAACGCCGAAGGGAAGTCTCCCTCGATCACCCCATCGATCAGTAGTTCGCTGCGGCCTGTATTGTAAGTCAGGACTAGCACCGAATCGTCGGTGATGGGGACGTCGGAGGTCACCGACCCTCGGAATTCGAGCAACACCTCTCCCTTGTACTCTTTGCCCACCTCGGACCCACAGCCAAGGGCCGCGACCGCCGCAACCGGCAACAAACAAGATCTACGCATCATGAGGGCTTTCTCCAGTTGAGATTGTACTCCTTTATGGGCGCGCCCCGAGATCCTTGAGCAAGACGGCGAAGCGTGTGGAAGCCGGCACACGGAAAAACAGAGTAAGCCTTGCCCAGAACGACGAGCTTACGCACCTAACCTGGACCAGTCCCCATCGGCGATGCTTTTCCCGTCCCCTATCGGTG
>PMLB01000279.1 GCA_003158735.1 Myxococcales bacterium
GGAGTCCTTTCCATCTTTCCAGCTCGCAGTTCGACGAGAGATTCTCAATCCGGTATGTGCCCCTGGCCTACGGCAGGTCATTGCGGCAATGGCGGTGGCTTGAGCTCATCCCAAGAGCGCACCCATCTTCCTCGGACATCGACGTACCCCACTTTGAGCGGGCGCCAACCAGCTTCGTCCTTCTTGCCGGCGACCGCGGAAACCCGCGCCAAGCCATTCACGAAGGGCCCAGCCTCCCCGAACTTCGGGCGCACGACCCAGCGGCCCGCCTTGTCGATGTAGCCGTAGGGACCGTCTGCTGCCGCGGCTGCAAGTCCCTCTGAGAAAGAGCTTGCCAGGCCAAAACGAGGAGCAATGGCCACTGCCCCAGTGTGGTCGATGAAGCCGAAGAACCGATCATGAGATTCGTCCCAGTCGTCCCAGACCTCCACCAGCGCCAGGCCGTCTGCGAAGTCGTTCGTTCGGACCTCGCAGCTTGGGTTGCGGCACAGGCGTCGGCTGAGCTGTTCCGTGCTGATGACGAGAGTTCCCTTCTTGTCGATGTAACCACCGCGGACCTGGGCCAGGCCATCAGAAAATGAGTTGGCCCAGGAGAACTTCGGCTGGATGACCCACTCGCCATTGCGGTCGATGTAGCCTTGGTTGTCAGCCATCGTCGACATCTCCGCAACCGCGGCGAGCCCCTCGGCAAAAGGACTCGCTTTGGCGAAGCGTGGTGTGATGACCTCTTGCCCGTTGATGTCGACGAAGCCGTAGGCGCCGTCTTTCCGCACGTTCAAGAGGCCTTCGGCGAAGCCCTCATCCCTCCCGCCCCAGGGGCCCATCACCTCGAAGAGCGCTTGCCCTGCTGGCGTGAGCACCTGGCCGCCGAGAATGACGCGTTCATTGGAGAAGGTGACCTCTTCGAACGCCAGATTCAAACGGCAGAGCACGGTGCCCCTTCCATCGATGAAGGCGGTAGACTGGGGCTCCTCGGCAAGCTGCACGATAGCTCGTCCCTCGGCAAAGGCAGCGGCGCGGAGATAGCGGGCGGGAATGCGCTCACGGCCCAACTCGTCCATGTAGCCTTGGCGGCCCCTGGCTTGGTCGGGAAAGACAAAGAGCGCACGTGCAGGGGGCAGCGAGGCAGCATTCCAGCTCGCAAAAGGCAGACATCCGAAGAGCGACAAGACAGCAAGCCCTGCGCAGCGGATAGACGTGTTGAGCACCATTTCTCCCTCACCGAATCGCATCTGCGAGGCGCGCGCGCTGGATCATGCGCCCAGACCAGCACGAACCCCGGTCAGTTCGGGTGGGCCGGCAAAGCCGACGACGTTCGACAGATGCTCGCCGAGCGAAATAGTCAGCCAGAAGGGGCCCTCGGGCACGACATCATCGGGGTCCACCAGCTCGATGCGGAAATAGCCGCGGACGTGGGACGCCACGCGCTTGACGTCGTCGGGAAAGAACACGCGCTGGCGCAAGGGCGTGGCCACCATGGTCCCAGCGGTCGAGGCGAGCGCGACCACCAGGGCGCGGTGCGGGTACTGATCGATGGCGTCGGCCTGCGCCGCCGAAAGCTGAAAGACCCCGACCAGCGCCACGGGCCCGCGGACGGCGGACGCCGGTGACAGCGCCACACGCACGCCCACGAAATCCGCTGCAATGGCGGGTGTGTCGCGCGTGGGTGAAAGGTCGTTGTTGCTCATGTTCAGGGGCTGGGCTTGCGGCGCACAAGCTTCACGGTCAGTGTATTGGAGCGGTAGGGTCCGAGGCTGGCGTAGACGATGTATTCGGTCTCGACTGCCGGCAGGTCGAGCATCTTGGCCAGATTCGCGCGCAGGAATTCGCCGATGGTTGTGTTGGTGTGATCAGTCTCGGGCTCAGCCATGTCGCGGGGGAACGGCTCGAGGTTGTCGCGTATGTTGCTGTTGTCGGCGAGCAATGCGGACGCGGAGTACTCCTGGTGGGTTCGGGCGTCGACCACTACCAGCGTCAAGTGGTCCATGAAGCTCGAACCGCAGCCCATCATGTCGTACACGAACCGCGTGGCCACGCACACGATGAACTGTGCATCTTTGGGGGAAAGGCGTGGCCCTTCGGAAAATTGTACCTCCCGAGGCGCGTTGATGGCTATCCCAACGCCCGAAATGATTTCAGGTGTCCCCCGCGTATCGATCCGTGGATTGTTGTAGCGTAGCCAAAATGCCTCTGGCTCGAAGCTTCCATCGCGATCGATCTTGAATTTGAATTCGGTCATAATTTCACGTTCCTTGTGCGGTTGTGACGCGGCGTTTGTTCCGCACGCGGAGAGCAGTAGCGCGAGGGCCCACGCCCAGCGGCACGATGGGGGCGACCTTCGGTATATGCGACCGGCGCCGGTCATCGACTGTCAAGCAGGCTCTTGAATGAGAGCACCGCATCCGAGTGGGCCGGATCCAGATTCTGCCTGATGACCAGCTTCGCACAAACCTCGCAGAACTTCTGGAGCGCGGAGACACCCTTGATCGCGTTCGCACCGAACATAGTGCACTCGGGTTTGCCACTCCACTCCCACACCCCGTCCGCCTTCTCGGCGCTTGCTCCGCGTTCGCAGTGGGCGCCGCGGTGGCCCTTGGAGTTGTCGTAGCGTTTGACGTAGTCCTTCACGTCCTGTGACGGGTTCTCGGGGCCGTAGATCAGATCCACGTCGCCGTACAACTTGTCCGGCGCGTCCAGCTCGTACCGACCACCGAAGTGCCGACCGCCCTTGGGGACCATACCCAACTTGTGCCCGAGTTCGTGGTTCAATGTCTGCAGCTTTTCGGTTTCGGTCTTTTCCGTGTCGCGCCACCAGGCAGTGCGCGCCACCGTCAACAGATTCTCATCGCGCAGGGCGAAGCCCCCAGAGAAGCCATCCGCCACCAGGAGCCTCAATGCGAATGAGGCGTTCTTGCCAAATATGCTGTTCTGGTTCCGTGCCTTTTCCGGCAGGGTGATCCTGAGGCGATTGAAGCCCTTGCCGGCCCTAAAGCTATGCGAGGTATCAAGCTTAATCGAGTCCTTCGGGATCTCGAAGTCCTTGCCGTCCGCTGTGAGCTTTCCGTCGCCTCGGAGCCAGATGCCCTTGCCGCCGTTCTCTGCGTCGTCATCCGGTTTGAAACCCCACCATGCGTATTTCCCTTCGGGCAGCTCGAACACGAGCTCCGCGTTGCCCCACATGCGGCCCGGCAAATCGACCTTTCCCGAGACGTCCACCCCGATCTCGATCACGTTGAGCGCGGGCAGCGCATTGGAAAACACCAGCGCCAAGACCCATGGCTCGCGGTCCTTGACCGTGTACTTGGGTTTCACCAAGCGGATTAGATCATCCGCCGTCGCGTTCTCAAGGTACGGGATCTCCGTCCGGACTCCTTCCGGCACCTCCAGCAGCTCGACGAACAGCTTCTTCTCGTAGTAGTCGAGCGTGTCTTTCAAATTGGGGACGTCCTTTTTCGGGTCGCTGCCGTGCTTCATGTAGAAGGTCTGAAAGAACAGGCGCCGCCAGGTCTCGATCTCGTCGGTGGACTCCACGGTCTTGTCGCCAGCGCGGGCTTCGATTTTGTAGACCGCGCCGCCTGAGGGTGGCAGTTGGGCGGTGGTCCCAGGCACCATCTCCTTGCCTTCGCTGATCTCCACACCAATGGGCTCTCGCAGCTTGTACCAGCGGTTGCGCTTCTTCTCGGCCTCTGTGTAGGGCGACACCTCGGAAACCAGCACGGTTCGGAACTTCGCCAGCATGGGGTCATCCGTTTTGAACTTGGTTTTGAAGTGAACCGGACCGAGCCGGTCCAACAATGCGATCCCACGCTCGACGAAAAGCGATATCTGGGGCAGGTTCACATATTGCTTGAGCTTGGCCATGGCGGGCTCTCCAGCGTCAGCGGTGCAACAAATCCAGCTTCACAATTTGGTTGGCTTGCTCCTGCTCCTCGGGGAGCAGCGACGGCACCATCGGACAAGGCGGTTGCACCTCGGGGAAGGGCGGGGTGTTGGGAGCAGATAGTTTGTTGTGAATCATCAGGTCGCCCAGCCGTGGCACGCACTTGCCTTCGATCTTCACGTCGAATGAGAAGTTGACGAACTCGGCCTTGCCTTTGGTGGTGGCCGAGGCCACGCCGCCTGCGCTGCCCGCCTCGTCCCCGGTGCTGGTGGCGAAATTCGACCCTTCCAGCATGACCGGGTTGCCTTCGATGGTGACCGTCTTGCTGCCCATGGCGGTGTCTGATGACTGCGCAATGTTGGGATAGGGGATGGGAATTGGCCCGCCTGGCGAGGGCGTCAAGCACACATCGGGAAACGAGGGCGCCACGCCGCTACTGGTGGCGTGGACCACAGTGAGATTGTTGACGTTCACTTTGCTCGCCATTGCTTGTCTCCATTCTTCCCCGGGGTGATGCGGACAGCGGCGCGCAGGCCATGTTCGGACGATGAAGCCCACAGGATTGCCTCGTCGGCTCGGGCGTACCCGCGGGCGAAGCCGGCCAAGGCCTGGGCAACTAGGATACCACCGGTTGCCGCGCCAATGTCGCCCAGGCAATCTGCAGGATGTGACAGACGGTTCACAGTGGAAAGCTGGGCTGCCAGCCGTGCCAGAACCACGCCCCACTCGGCGGCCCGGTAGCTCTGGCCATTGAGATCGCACAGGCACCAGCGCGACGCTTTGGGCGGCGCATTGACCAAAGTGGCCCGCAACGCCTCGCTCAGGCCGCGGCCGCTGCTCTCTTTGTCCGACGAGCGGATCTGGGGCTCCTGACCAAGACCAACCGGGCCGATCAGGCCGAGCGGGACCGCCCGACGCTGATCCGCACTGCCGGGCGACTCCACCAGGATCGCCACGCCGGCCTCGCCCGGGACGATGCCATCGGTGGTGCGCGCGCTTTTCAGGCGCACGTCGTGGTCCAGCGCAGCTAGACGGCCCTCATCAATGTAACTGTCCACGAATACGACAATGGCCAGGGTCGTGGGCTGCCGGCCGAGGTGGAGCTGGACATCGCTCAAAATCGCGAGCGATCCTGGGATGCCCTCGCAGCGCGCGCTGGCGACCGGAATCGCCGGCAGACCGGCGTGCGCGCAGATCCGGCGGCCCCACTCGGGACCCAACGCCCACTTCCCAGAGGCGGCATCCGGCTCGGGCAACGCCAGGAAGAGCGCGGCTTGTGCGAGAGCCGCCCGTCGCAAGGGCGCGCGGCTGACCAGATCACGCAAGGCCAAGGTGGCGAGCTCGACCAGCCGGTCAGGCCCGGGTGCCCGCGCTGTCACGTCGGGCACGCAACTCGCGACGAGAGGCTCGGCCTCTTCCCAGTCAGGGTCTGCGGTGAGAGGCGTGTACCGGGGCCATTCACAGAAGCGGCAGATATCGGCACGCACCGAGGCGCAGGTCTCGATGGCGCTGCAGCCCACCGGGCTGATGGCCCCCACGCCTGTGATAGCCAGCATGGGTGTTGCATTCGTCGCCATCACGCGCTCCTCGCCATACGCACCACCACCCGCTGTACCTGGCGCAGGCGACGGCCGCAAAGGAATGTACTTCGCCAGCTCATCACGATGCGACGTTCGTCGGGATCGAGGATCACAGTGTCCAGAACGGGCGGCACTT
>PMLB01000334.1 GCA_003158735.1 Myxococcales bacterium
CGCCGCCGGCGAGGGCGCGCGACGCGCGCGGGGGGGGGGCTGGGTGGGTTGTCCGTCCCGAAGGGCCGGCCGGCTCTCCACGCGACTAGTCAGTACTCGAAGTGCAGCCGGCAGCCCAGGAATGTCACCGGCCCACGGTCCGCGTTGTATCCGGGATTCATGACGTACTGGCTGTCAAGGGTGATCCACAGGCCGGAAAAGGCATGGAACGCGTAGTAGGCCTCGAGCACGCGCTCGGGCTGGTAGTTGAGCCAGCCGTCGCCCAAGAAGTTTCCCAGACCGCCCGCTGCCAAGTAGTCGCGGTGCGAATCCGAGAGGCTGTCCTGCACGAACGCAACCGCGACCGTGTCCCGCAGGCGAAACCAGAGCCGCCCACCCATGGCCAGGCCCGCGGTCAACGATCGGTCGATTTCGGCAAAGGCGTAGGTCTCGGTGCGCCCGTCGTTCCAGCTATAGCGGCCGAAAAGGCCCAAGTCGCGGGTGAGGTTCTGATCCAAGCTCACTCCAAAACCGAGCTTCGCTCGATCGCGGCGCACGTCGCCGACGGCCGGAATGCCGCCATTGGCAGCGACGAGAGCGTCGCTGAATCCCCCCATCTTGGCGTAGTTGAGGAAGGGAGTTATGCGCACGCTCCCCTGGCGTCCCCAGAGGGAGTGTCGATGCTCGACCTCGAGATTCTCGCCGAAGTGCGCCCACAGCCGGTAGTCGAGCGGGAGTCCATTCGATTCCTTTGGCTGTGCGAAGTGACCGAAGCGAAAGGCCCAGTCGTCGCGATAGTATTCAACGGCGAAGCCCACGGTATAGCCGCGCGCATCAGCGGCGTAGTCCGAAGCGCCGCCCGCCATGAAAGCCCAGTTGAAGAACTGGGTGCGCGGATCATGGGCGAAGGCATTGTTGTCAAACACGTCGATGAGCGCCATCTGCCCCACGGTCACGACCAAGCGACGGGAAGACACCGACCCACTGAACTGATTTGCGCCTGTTTCGACAGGCGCCTCGTTCCCGCCCAGCCTGATGGTTTGGCGAAAAAAGACCCGCGCACTGTAGATCCTCGCCGTTGTGTCTGCCGCCTTCTGGTTCTCACCGTTGCTCAAGCCACCAAGGCCGTGCAGATCGGACATGGTCGTGCTCTGAAGCACCTCAGGGTTGAAGAACAGCTCAGCGCCTCGCCAGAGCCGGTGTCCCAGAAAAAGCGTTGCTGTGAGAGTGTAGCCCGTCTCATGCTGTGAGTTCAGGCTGTGAGCTCCGTTGGCCGGAAGAAGACCTGGAGGCTGAACAGAGAAGCCCGGGTGCATCTGCCAGATGTAGGTCGCCTGGAAATTCGCGCTCCAGTCTTCCGGGCGCAGCGCCCGAGCCAGCCAGGCGGGACGTTCATCGACCTCGACCGAGGGGGGCGCCGCAGGGCTGACTTCCGGCGCAGGCGGCTCAGCCCGAGCCGTCGACACCACCAACGTGGCACCCGCGACTGTGGCAAGCGCGACCTTGGAGGAAAGGCAGATGCTCCTATGGGCAAGCACGGCCTCTGCGTCTAGCACGACTCAACCGGAGAGACCCAACCCCATTCTGTGAAATATTCGACCTAGCCTCCCACGACGAAGGAGGACTGTCCCGATCCCACGGTATAGGTGGCCTGCACGGTGCTTTCCGACACAAAGGCAGGTTGGCCCGCTCCACTGCCGGAGGTACTTCCCGGCTTGCTGATGGGCAGCACCACGGTTGCGCTCACATTGTCAGGAACGGTCACGTTCAGCGTCACCCCCCCGCCGGCTGGGCGCTTCCAGTCGATCTGCACGGCGCCCCGCTCGGTGCGAACAGTGCCGTTGGCATAGGTGAGACCGACTGCGGGCGGCGCAATGAGAATCGCGGACGCTCCCGGGGCGGTCACCTGCAACCCCAACAATGATTCAACGATGTCGACGATGGCCTCGCTGCCCCAGCCGTGCGACTCACTATTCCCTTCGCCAGGCGCGGTCCACGATTCCCAGGTGAAGGTCGCCCCCTGTGAGAGAATATTGGCCCATCCCAGCCCAGTCTTGTCCGTCAGGCGCGTTATCATTTGGTCAGTCATGCCAGCATCACCGAGTGCCTGCAGCAGACAATGCGCGGTCATCGGACCTTGTTGCATGCCGAGGCCAGCCACGTAGGTGCCTATTTGTGACCAGCTCGACGGGGGAGCCACCCCAAACGCAACTGCGTAAGAGTTCGCGATCTGCGAGGCGTGCGTGCTTTGTTTTCCCGCCGACGTTAGACCGTCAATATAGATTCCGTCGGAGCGTAGCAGTTTTGCGTTGATGGCTGTCGTGAGTTGATCGGCGCGTCCTTTGTAGAGGCTTGTTTCAGTGGCCGGACGCCCCAGAGCTGTGGCAATGGCAGCCATACTTCGCATTGCATCCACGGCCAGAATATTCACGGTCGTTCGAACAGCCGTGGTCATGTCGTAACTGAACCGTTCCCCCGCCGGCCAATCAACGATGCCGTACTGATACTGGCCACTGCCGCCCGCAAGGTTTGTGACCAGCCCGGTCGTGGCATTAACGTATTTCCATATGTATTCGGCGACGTTTTGTGCGGTGTCGTGGGCATCGGCCAACAGTGCGCTGTCGCCGGTTGTCTGATAGTATCGAAGAAGCCAATTCGGGAACCTTTCCGTGTAGTCGGGAATGTCGCGCTGACCATCTCCATTGGGATAGACCGCATTGAGGCGGCCATCAGTCCAGTAATGGACCTGAGACGCGATGAACTCCCGCACCGCCTTGCGTGTCAAAGACCGCTCCCCCAATCCCAGCATCGTCGCGTAGGAGTCGTTTACTGCGTCCCCCAGGAATTGCCCCTTTTCCCGCGTCGGAGTGTCCACGAACTGCTGTTGCATGGAGTACAGCGCCGAGCGCTGCACCAGAGCGAACACCGCATTGACCGTCGCATCCGAACTCGTGAAGGTCGCGGCGTATTGCGGGGGCGAGTCAGAATGTTCAACAATCGCAGAAATCTGGCTCGTTGAAAGCGTCTCTCCTGGGGCCGATATCTGCAAGTAGCGCCAGCCAAGGTACGTGAAAGGCAAGAACTCCTGCGCCCCGTCGCTTTCAGTGTACGTGAAGGACATGGTAGTTTCTTGAGTCGAATTCACGGCGGCTGACACATGCCCGTCGGAAGTTAGCTCGTAGCCGGTGAGGATATTCAGGGTTCGGCCAGATTTCCCCGACTGGAATTGTACATCGGGTCGTGCCGGTATGACGGTGCCGAAGTCAGCTACCACTGCGCCGTCAGAAAGGGTCTTGACCGAGACGGGCGTCGCCACACTGCGAACCACGCGTGGTTCCTGGCCGGTCAGGTGGGTAAACACGCTAGCAGGGTGCACGCCCACCACCTGGGCGACAGTCCAGGGTGATGCTGTGTCAACGTAGCCAGGCTGGTCCCACCCGGTTGGCGCTTGGGTGGAGTCGATTTGTTCCACGTACTCTTGGGAAAGATCGAGAAGCAAACTCCGTGTTGGAGCCCCCGTTTGCCATTGAGACGCACGACGAACGTGCCAGTTCCCATCCGTCAGGATAACATCCTGTGTGCCGTCGGCGTGCTGAACGACGAATCGACCCAGCAGACCAGGCACTGCCGCCGGGCGACCTTTCCCGGCGCCGTACCAGTGATAAATGATGCCGATGGCAAGCGGAGAGCCCGCCTTCACTTGGCTGGTGATGTCAGTGGCTTGGTAGTAACCCTCCCCCGGATACGAGAAGGCTGGTCCACGATCCACAACAGTCCCATTCAATCGCAGTTCGTACTGGTGATACGCGGACACGTAGGCGCGAGCCCTGGTGACCGGACTGGCGCCAATTGTCACCTCGCGACGGGCAAGAGTATAGTCGTCAGCCTCTGTGGTAGTTCGCCGAATCCAACTAGCCTTCCAGTCCGCATCACTGAGGCCGGTGTCAAAACTCGCGGGCGCTGCCCAAGGAGAGGCCAGGCCACCGCGATCCCACGTGCGAACGGTCCAAGTGTAGCTCGTGCCGGCGGTCAGCGCAGGTCCGGAATAGGGGACGAAGGATTCGGAACTAGATGCGGTCCTTCCACTGTCCCAAATCAGCACGCCGTCACTGGCGCGTGTCACCTGTATTTGGTAGGCGGACTGAATCTCATTCCCATCGGGATCGTTCGGCACCCATCCGAAGGCCGGAGTTCCCTCCACATTCAGTGGCGCTGCGCGCTCGGCTATGTTGAGGTCGGTTGGCGCCAGGGGAGCGTTTCCACCCGATGACGGTACCGTTGATCCTCCAGTTCCGGTCGAGATTCCCCCAGTGGAGGTCCCGCCCCGCGACGTCACGCCACCCGCCGCGCTGCCTCCCACTAAGGTTCCACCTGATGCCCGTGACCCACCACTTATCGAGCCACCACTTGCTGCGGAGCCGCCCACACCACCTGAGCCAGCGCGCGAGCCACCGCTCGCGGACGAGCCACCTCTCGCTGACGAGCCACCACTCACGATCACGCCGCCGCTGCTCGACGCGCCCCCTGGCGAGGAAAAGCCGCCGCTGTTTCCTGCCCCTGCCCCGCCGGAAATGCCACCTGTCGCCGCGGAGCCGCCAGCGCCGCCTGCCCCTCCACCGCTCGACGCGCCGCCGGGCGACGAAAAGCCGCCCGTGTCTATCATACCTCCGCTCTCCGTTGTCCCGCCCGGTGCAGAGGAACCGCCGCCCGTTCCTGCGCCCGCCGAAGCACCACCCAGCGGGGTGCCGCGCGGGCTTCCCGAGCAGGCTGGCCCAAGCGCGAGTGTGGCAACCAACACCGACTGCCCGAAGCGAGCTAACTTCCTCATCGACCTACCTTTCCAGAAGTTCTGGCATGTAACCTCGCCATCTTCTTGCTGAGCCCATGATTTCCAAGACGTTCCGAGCTGCAGTTAGGCGATCACCCATCACCGCTGGACCACCTCGGCGCAGGCAGGCCGCGCTAGGGCGCCGACGAGGGAGGGTTGAAGGCCGCCCCGTTCACCAGCACGTTCGACACGGTCAGACCGCTATAGTGCCCCGATCCCGACGAAAGCACGGGAGTGGCCGACTGGGTTACTGTGATGTTGGCGAGGCTGATGCCGGTGGCCAGCGCAGTGGCGTCGGCGCCTGCCACCAAGAAGGCGCTGCTGCTCGTGCGAGCCACGGTCGCAGTGTCGATATTGATATTACTGAAGGTCGCGTACTTCGTGGCCCCGATCACGGCCCCGCTCACGTAGTGACCAGTCATATAGAGAAGATTGCTCACCGTTGCGACGGTCAGCCGTCTGGCGTAGATGTCCTGGATGAACCCGCCGCGGGTGACGGCCGCTTTGACATAGATCGCATATTGGAGATTTCCGGCTGAATTCGAGAAAGTGCTATCCTCGATGTAGATGTTGCGAATGCCGGCGGACATTTCGCTTCCCATGGACACCCCGCCCACCTTCGCTGTAAGCGTGCAATTCTGAACCACGACGTTTTGGGTCGGCTTGTAGTAGGTCCACCCGTCCCGATCGCGACCCGCCTTGATCGCGATGGCATCGTCCCCCACTTGGATGGTGGCGTTCTTGACCAGAACGTCCGTGCACGATTCGGGGTCGAATCCATCGGTATTGCCCACGCTGCCCAAGGTGGTAATGTTGGTCGCGGTGATGTTCGTGCTGAGCACCGGGTGAACCGTCCAGAACGGCGAGTTCTTGGCCGTGAACCCGTCGAACAAGATGTTGGTGCAGTTCATGAATTCGATAAGACCCGGCCTCAAATAGTGGCCTGACCCGTAGATTCGCTGCGCTATGGGCACGCCGTTGGCGTTCTGGGTGCGCAAAGCGGTTTGGTCTGCAGTCTCCTTCCCGGCCCATGCGTACCAATCGCTGCTGGTCGCGTTTCCATCGATGGTCCCGCCGCCGGTGATCGCAATATTGGTCGCATCGTGGGCCCAAATGAGTGGATGGTAATTATAGAGGAGGCTGCTTTCCCAGGAGACCTCGACCACGGGAAGGTACTTGGTCGGGTCGGTCGAGAACTTGAGCGTCGCGCCCGTACCCACGTTCAAATTGATGTTGCTGAGTATCTCGATAGGTCCGGTAAAGAACGTGCCTGCAGGCACGATGACTCGGCCGCCACCTTTTGTGGAACAGTCCGCAATGGCCGCGGCGAACGCTGCCGTGTTGTCAGTTGTCCCGTCGCCCACGCCTCCGTACTTGGTCACGTCGCAATCGAGGTTCGGGAATGTCGGCGCGACAATTCGGGCCAGGATGGTGTCGACAGTATTCCACCCGACGCCCGCATCTCCCGCAGGCGGCCCCGCGTCCTTGCTACCGCCGGTGCCTGCTGCGCCGCCGGTGCCTGCTGCGCCGGCCGCGCCCCCGGTTGCCGAAGCGCCAGCGCCGCCCGTGCCAACCGAGCCGCCTGTCTTGCTGGCGCCGCCGGTGCCGCCGGTGGCAACCGAGCCGCCTGTCTTGGTGGCGCCGCCGGTGCCTGGAGTACCGCCTGTGCTGGCAGCGCCGCCGGTGCCTGGAGTGCCGCCCGTGCTGGCAGCGCCGGCCGCGCCCCCGGTCTGCGAACTGCTAGCCCCGCCCAGGCCCGTTGCACCACCCAGACTGCTAGCCCCGCCGTTGCTGGAAGCGCCGGCGCTGCTGGTGACACCGCCGGATGCTACCGTCCCGCCTGACGTTGCCACGCCGCCGACCAACGAAACGCCCCCGCTTGGCGTCGAATCGCCGCCGGTCGTAGCAAGCGAACCACCGCTCACTGTCCCGCCCGCGTGGGTGGCGCCGCCCGAACCAGGCGACCCGGCGGCCGAACTCGAACCTTTGGACGAGCTGCAGCCCAAAAACAGGGTTCCGGCAACAAACAAAAACAAACAGCCGCGCGTCGAAACGTGTATCGCTTTCCGGGTTCTGGTTCGCATCACATCCTCCATGGTGCCAATTCGTGCATCGTCGCGAATACGCTTTCTCAACGCCTTGTGGCTATTCCCGATGCGGGCCGAATACTCGTGACCCGAAACATCGTAGCGCATATCTGGCTGTCGATAAACTGCAAAGCTCGCTCAGGGGCCAGCTTGCCTCGGACGGGATCGAACACGGATGGACAGCCAGGTCAACGGTAGTTTCGGACTGCAGATTTCATCGCCGTGGTGCCCATGCCGCACCTCGCTGCCGCTATTCCCCTAAGTGCCTGGAATCATGTGGTCGATGCTCGTGGGTCTGGACTACAAACGGGCTTGTGGATCTCGTCGGTTCCGACCCACTCGGGCAGGTGGATGCCGAGGTGAGCAAGCACCTCGGCTTGCGGCCTGCTGGGCCGCCTCACGCGACCAAGACGGCGCTCGCGGCCATCGACCAGCGGCATGATCGCGTCGCCGATCTTGGTCATCGAGACGGTCGAGACCATTTGTCGAGGCCATCCGGGCATCTTGAAGACCAGCGATCAAAATCAGTGGTTCGAGCCAGGAGAGCATTGTAAATTGGCAGAATACAGTGTCAAACATGGGCTTGTGGAGGAATCGATGAGACACACTCTTCTGGGAGCGGCTCTCGCACTCTCCGTATCCGCGGCTCTCAGCCTCGGATGCGGCTCGGGTGCCCCGCCGGCTGCCAACTCGTTCACCAAAGTCTACACGGAAGTCATCCAACCGACCTGCGCCAACGACTATTGCCACTATTACGGCGTGGCCGGCGCGAACGCACTGACCCCCGGCAACAGCGGCCTCGATATGAGTTCGAAGGTGCGCGCGTACTGGGGCCTCTTCGACCGGCCATGCATTGGGACGAGTTGCAACCAAATGGGAATGCGGGTGGTCCCGGGCGCTCCGGACAAGAGCGTCATGTACCAGAAGCTCTTCCCAGCTCCGACGCTAACGTGCGGAGCCCAAATGCCGGCGGACATCAACTTGTTCTTGACCCAAGGGATGCCAACAGTGTTCTCTGGAACCGCGCTTATCCAAGAAAATCTGGATCTCATCCAGAATTGGATCAAGGATGGTGCGCAGAATAATTGAGCCCCGACGCGACGTCGGTTGGATGTGCACCCAGCGCTAGTCTGGAAACTGGATCCAGTTGAACGGCGGAAAATCGTTGCCAGAACAGGTATACGTTTTCGGGCACACCGCACCGGGCCAATACGGCCCTCCGCACGTGCATTGGGTGAAGCTGGTCCCAACGCAAAGAGCGTACGAGATCTCCCCGGTGCAACCTTGGCAGGATCTGGGGTCGGGGATGACGACTGCGTAGTACCCAGTTGAGCAGGGAGGCTCATTCCAGCCTGATGGGGGCTCCCATGGTCGAGCACCCTCCGTGATTGGTTGAAACGAGCTCTCGGAACATGCCAGGCCGGCGGCAACCGCCATGAAGGCTGCAGCGCCGACAATCAATGAGGATCGCACTTTCTTCATTTGTACTCGCATGGTTCATCCTCTCGCAGCACCGGGCCAGCTATAGGAAGTGGAGAAAAGTCAGCTCGAAGCGATTGTTGTGGGCGCTCGTGCCGTCTGCCAGATTCTGATCGACCCGTTGATAGGAAAAGCCCGTCCGAATGGCGCGCGTTATGTCGAAGAAGATGTTCCCATCCACGTACCGCGAAGACTGGAAGACGGCCATGGAATTCACCCACGGCTGCGTGGGCGAATTGGGATGATAGAGATTCGCGATATTGTTTGACTTTGCCTGACTGTAGTTTCCGCTGATGAAGACGCGCCCCTTGGGAGGCAGGTAGTACTGGATGCCGACGATAAATGTCTGCCAATTAATGGTGTGAAGGCGGTCGTTCAAATCGAACGCCACCAGTCCGGGGTCGACGTTGGGCGTGTACGGAGCGCCGACCAGGGGTGCTGCCCCGGTCGCTGGCTGTGGCGTCGCGGCTCCCGAAGCACTAACCGGGGTGAGGTCAGGCAAGGGGTACACATTCGGCATGGTCGCGCCTGCAGTCATTCCCGTGTATTGGTCGGCATCCCCGGAACCGGTCACAAACTCTCCGGTTAGAGTCAACGCGTTTCCACGATCGGTGCTGTCCTTCGCCGGGATGATGGGAATGAGCGCGTCGACCGCGAGTGCCCACCCGATGAGCGGTATCTGCGGGGCCGGCAGGGGTGCGTGCGGGTCGACCTTTAACGATCGCAGCAGACCAGACACACCGATGGAGGCCGCCAGTGCACCCGTTCCACCGCTGCCCGGGGTTGTGATCCCCTTCCAATGGTTGACGGCGAGGCGCAAGCCCGCTTGGCCATCTGGCAATACGGAATCGCGCTGAACCGGGCGGAACGCCCCCGCCGCGATTTCGAAGTTCATCGGATTCGTCGCGAAGGTGTGGCTCAGGCGAAGCTGCACGGTTCGATTGAACAGTTCATTTGGCATTCCGAGAAAGCCGCACGAGGCTCCGAAGAAGTAGTTCTGCCAGCCCAGGAGATAGTACGTCTGGCCCACCAGGACGTCGACGAAGTCATCCTCCATCTTGAAGTACGCGTGCCGAACACGGAGGGCTGCATTGTTGAAATAGGCGGCTTCGGTCGTGGCGCCGGATCCCCCGCCGCTATTGATGCTCGGCTGATTGCCAAACAAGTCAAACTCGAGCAGGACCGATGAGCGAATACCGTATAATGCTGGTGTCTCTACTTTGAATCCGAGGCGGCTGTTGCGGATGGTGGCTTGCAAGCGTTGTTTCTCACCGGCCTGCGTCTGGATGTGGGCAACGACGCCGTTGTTCAAGCTGTCGTTGAAGCTCCGGGTGGAGTCGAGCATGAAGTCGGCCTCCGCGAAGCCGTAGATCGTCAGCTTCCAATCGGCCTCAGCGCCGGCCGTCAGAACGAAGGGAGGCCGAATGAACCATGGATTTACGGAAGTCGGAGAGATGGTTGGTTGGGTGGGCGGGGCGATGGGCGGCGTCAGCTTGGGGGACACTGGCTCAGCAGACTCAGCTGGCAGCTCCGCTTTGGATTGTGCATAAGTGGCCGACACGACGAGAAGCACGGAACCGGCGACCAGGATGGCCAACGAATTTCGAGACATGATCAGACTGTCCTTTCCGGGCATGAAGCTCCCGCAGAGCAACTCATTCTATCGCTCATCGTCTACCGCACTTCTCTTATACTTGAAGGTCGGCCTTCATCGCCATAGGGTCCGTCGGGTGGTGAAGAGCAATCGAGTTCCGTTGGCGCTCCGCGACAAAGACGCGCGGATCCTTCCTTCGTCGCTGTTCTTGGCGAAGATGTTGCCACAGATCAGTGGCGCTACCAATCCCGCCATCGTCCGACAGCAACTGCACCTGCCCAAGCTGCCATCGTTTCTGTCGACACGTGATTGCAGACAGCCCCGCTGGCAGTCGCGCGCTGCCGACCACGCGTTCTGAACTATGTGCTTTCCGTCAGTTCGCCTCGAGGCGCAGGTAGTCCCATTCCAGGGCGCCGCCTGAGCTCTTGATGGTGAGCGTGTTCGCGCCGGCCTTGATGGCACTGGCGGCAAACACGATCTGCCCGTCCCAGAAGTACCCGTGACTGCCAAGCCGGTTGACCGCATCGCTGGTATTCTGCGGGGACAGTGTCCCCACCGCCGTGCCGTTTGCAGTCACCGTCAGGCTGCCTCCTTCATTCGCCGCGAGGGCCACGTATAACCGCGCCTGGCCGGTTGGGGCGGCGGACATGGTGAAGTTCACCGTCCAAGGCGAGGTGTCCATATCCGAGTAGTTCCACACCTTGGAGTAGTCGTCCGTGCCCACCGTATAGGTGACGCCCTTGCCAAAGTTGGTCGCATAGGTCTCGTAGGATGCCGCCCAATTGGTGTAGTTGATGGCGCCATTGAGAAACTCATGCGAGTCGCGGTCCGGGACGCCGATCTCCCAGACGGTCGCTGCCGTGCGCGGCGGCGTAATGGTCACGGCGCCGAGATCCTGCTTCTGTCCAGCGGTGACGGTGATGCTGGCGGTTGGTTTCGTGAACGGGGTCAAGATGCTCGAGTTGGGGATCTTTCCCGTAGCCGTCGTGAACGTACCCGCAGCACCGCGCCCGAACGCCCAAAGGGCGTACGTGCCAGGAATGACGTGGGGAATGGTGAAGGATCCATCACAGCCGGTCTTGACCCAGAACTGGTAGGTGAAGTACTGGGCTTGGGGATCCAGACCATCGTCGGGAGCCAAGCCGATCCACATGTCGCCGGCCGAGGCCTTGGGCGCACCCGTGTCGGCAATGGTCAGGGTGCCGGTCACCGTGCCACGTCCGCTCTCCGGCACGTAGTCGCCGTCGCCCCCGGTGGGATTCACGAACCACGAGTAAGGCCACGCCTCCTGCTCGGCCTTGGCCTG
>PMLB01000084.1 GCA_003158735.1 Myxococcales bacterium
CATGATGAACGACTGCTTGAGTGCCGCCCGCACCAATTCCGGTGCCAGCAAGCCCTCCCTCCGACTGCGCCGCGGCGGCCGTTCTAGGGGTAGGGGAGGCGGTACAGAGGGTTGCGCGGTCGCGAGATTTCCAGATGTCATCGTAGAAACTCCTCAATGTGTCGAATTTGATTGATGCCTGTGCCGAGCGGCTAGCCGCCGAACGGCAAGGGACCCAAGTAGTCGGCGAGCGGTCCCAGCGCGGCCACTGGCAGGAACAGCAACGCGCCAATGATCACGATGGTCCCGAGCAGCAACATGGCGAAGGTCAGCGTATCGTCACGCATGGTACCGAGCGTGAATGGGCTCTTCTTCTTCCTCCCCAGACTCGCCGCCATCGCAACGGGCGCGACGATCGGCAGGTATCGGCTGAACAGCATGACCAGACCGGCTGCAATATCCCACGGCCGGCTGGTTGGCGCGGGCGTCGGGTTGTTATTGAAGCCCCAGGTGTCGCCCAGTCCTTCGAAACCGGAACCATTGTTGGCCGAAGCCGACGAGAACTCATACACGATCTCGCTAAACCCGTGCGCCCCCGGGTTGCTCTCCGCCTTCGTGCCCCATGTCGTGGCGGCAAACAGACCGGTCGGGGCGAGGATCATGATCGGGTGAATAAGCAATGCGATCATCGCGAGCTTCATCTCCCGCGCGCCCACTTTCAGGCCCAAGTATTCAGGTGTACGGCCGACCATCTGGCCGGCGATAAACACACCGACGATGAGGAACAGGAGCAAGTTGATCATGCCCACGCCCTTGCCGCCGAACACGCAATTTAGCCACATGCCGACCATCGGGGATAGGCCGGCCAGCGGATGCAGGCTGTCGTGCGCGCGGTTGACTGCCCCACAGGTAAACGCCGTCGTCACCGCCGCGAAGGTCGCCCCCGCGGAGGTGCCGAAACGTAACTCGGCGCCTTCCAGATTGCCCAACTCCTGATTGACCGGCAGCCCGGCCACGGCCGGGAAGGGAACAGCGCGTTTTCCATCCTTCGCAGTCGCACTGGGCACCGAATAGCTAGTATCCGCCGCATGCGCCGTAATCCCCGGATTGGGTTTGTGCGCGTCCCAATAGACGGACCAGCCGATCATGCCGATCAACAGCACCCCCATCACGCCATAGATGACCACCGCATGGCGCATCTTGCGCAGCATCCGGCCGAACATCAGGACCAGGGTTGAGGGAAACAGCATCATGCCGAGGCAGGTCAGAAAGTTGGTCCATGCAGACGGATTTTCGAATGGATGGGCGGAGTTGGCGCCGAAGAATCCCCCACCGTTGGTACCTACCTGTTTGATCGGGATCATCGCGGCGACCGGACCCATGACGATGGTCTGCTGCTTGACCTGGCCGTCATCGGTTGTCCCCATCGCACCGGGTTCCAGCGTGGAAGCCTGCACGGTGCTCTTGAAGGTCATCGGCATGCCCTGTTGCATGAAGAGGATGCCCCACAGGAGACACACAGGCACGAACATGTAGACCACCACGCGCCACATATCGACGAAGAAGTTGCCGACGGTCTTCTCGCCGCGAAACAGCCGAATGATCGCGGCCAGCGCGCAGAAGCCCACAGCGGCCGAGATGAACATGTTGGCGACGACGAAGAATATCTGGCTGAAGTTGGAGAAATGCACGTCGCCCGAGTAGTGCTGCAGGTTGGTGTTGGTCATGAAGGAGGCGACCGTATTGAAGATCGTGGTCGGCCCCAGCATGCCGAGCCCACGCGGGTTCAGCGGCGCTAGCGGCTGTATGGCCAAGACGATAAAGCCGTAGACAAACAGGATGGCATTGAAGACCAGCAGTGCGGCCAAGTACTGCTTCCAGTCCTGGGGACCGCTATCGAGCCGTTGTTCGAACCAGCGCAACACGCGCGGAGCCTTGTAGTGCCCCTCCATGATCCGGGCCGCGTATTTGCTGAGCGGAATCGAAAGGCCGACCATCGCGGCCAGCAACAACAGCGGTAGAAGCCACATGAGATAATCCTCCTTGGAGCGCCAATCGTCCTAGAACCATTCCGGACGAATCAGCGCCGCAAATAGATAGGCGAACAAGAAGAGTGACACTGCGCCTGTCAGATAGATCATAGCCGCTCCTGTTAGATCTTCTCGCACGCCGTAATGAAGGCGTAGAACAGGCCCATCGATCCGAGCCCCAAAAGAAACATTGCTGGTAGCCAAATTACAAGACTCATATCGTCTAACCTCCTGTGTTGTTTGAGCCGGTACGTTGCGGAGATATGATCACCCCATTCCGTACCGTTTCCGCTTCCGCCACAGGGTCACCGGATCGATACCGAGCCGGGCGGCGGCGGCATCAAGCGTCGGTGACCCCGCCATGACCTCCTCGATGCGGCGGCGTTCGAGAGCCTTGAGCGACAGCTTCTCCTCGGTCGCGGATTCAGTCGCAGCCGTGGACGGCTCACTTGCATGGTCGACCTCGTGCCGAACGGTTGCATGGTCCCGATGAGATGTTCGGGCATCGAGCACATGATTGATCAGCAGACGCACATCATCCGGAGAGAATGGCTTCATCAGGAATTCGTACGCTCCCAAATGCATCGCCTCGACGGCCTGTGGCACGGTCGCGTACGCGGTCATGAGCACTACGGCCGTGGCACTTTGCTGCTCTCGAAGCTGCCTCAACAATCCGAGACCGCCCAGGCCCTCCATGCGGACGTCCGACAGCACCAGATCGAAGTCCCGGCGGTGGACGGCTTGCAAGGCCGTCTCGGCGTCCGCGGCCGTTTCCACCGTATGCCCTAGACTCTGAATGTACATGGCCAGGCTTTCGCGAATGTTCTTCTCGTCGTCGACTATCAAGATGGCTCCCATCGCCGTCTCCGCTCTTCAACCGGTAAAGCAAGAACCGCTCCATCCGGCCGGAGTCGCCAGGTGGCTCGCTGATGCCGCTTCTTGTGAAGATAGTCGCCCGACGGGCATTGCAATTTGCGGGAAGCACGATCGGCCTGCCCGCAAATTGCAGTGAGCGAGAGCACACGCGTCGGAAGATCGGGTGTTACCAAGGTTTAGCCGGCCCGAATCCGCGTCTTCGCGGGAGTCGGGGGCGGCGGCCCAGTAACCTGGCGAAGGATGCGATCGGCGACCGTCAATAGCCGGTATGCGGCCCGGCGCTCAGTCTTCGCGGATTGCTGGGAGCCTCTGGTATCGGCTCTGCCGCGATCTGCTGCTGCAAGGCGTGCAGGGCATCTTGGCACATGAACATCGCCTTGCGCTTCTGATCCAGGGATATGGCGAGCGAGCGCACGTTGGTGTTCTGGCGCGAGAGCGCGAGGATCTGCGTACGTAGTTCGCTGAATCGTGCGTAGCCTGCGCGGGCGCTCGCTACATCGGAGTCGGCGCGGAGATCGGGCTGTGCGGCCAGCCCGTCAAGACCCACGCGCACCTGGCGATCATCCTTGTCCATCAGCGCCTCCATCTCGTCCATCCTTGGGTCGCTCAGCTCTGCGATGTGCGGCGGCAGGCGCGTCTCGATGCGAAGAAGCGCCGCCTGGGCGCCGGCCGCGAGCAGCAGGGTTTTCTGCGCCGAAATCGCATGCTTGGCCAGAAAGCGCGACAGGGCCGAGTCGGTTTCTTGCGCCGCCTCGGCCGCCGGGCCGAACGCCAGAGCGAAGGCTTTGATGTTGGTATTCTTGCCTGTCAGGGCCAACAGATCGCGGTCGATGCGCAGAAAGTTGGCGAAACCCCGGGAGAAGGTCGCGAGCAGGTCCTTCTCCTTCTGGCTGGCGCTGGCAGCGAAGCTCTCGCCCAGCGCTTGGCGCAGACTCTCGACCTCGGCGGTGGCGGCGCGCGCTTGATCCGCGAACTCTTGCGAGTCCTGATCCGTCACGGCTAGAACCGCGCTCTTCTCCGCCTCGGAGGCGGCCGCCAGGGAAAAGCGCATCCGTCCAACCATATCGGCCTTTCGCGCTTTGAGCTCGATTTGCTGGGCAGGGCTGCGTTCGCGTTGGTAATGAAAAACCAACAGAACCAGGACCAGCATAACGGCCGCCCCTGCCCCCATGCGAAGCAGGTCTACGAAGGCCAACTTGAATTTCACAATATTCCTCACTTCCGTGCGAGATGGTGCCACAGGAGCAGGAATAGGGCGACCTGCGAGGCCACCGGCAAGATGAAGGTTGCCGCAATGTAGCGGGCGATGCGTAGGCTGCGGCGCCGGCGCGTGACCGGCTGCAGGCGGTCACACAGGCCGGACAGAGCAATTCGTTCGGGATGTTCGAGGTCCGCTTTCATCGCGCCCGCGCTGGCGTAGCGTTCGTTTGGATGGCGCCGCAAGGCCCGTAGCACGATGTCTTCGGCTTGACGTGAGATACCTGGGTTCAGGCTGCGTGGCGCTGGCGGATCGCCAAGTAGTCGCGCACTGGCCACGGCCAACGGATCGTCTCCAGGAAATGGTGGTTGTCCGGTGAGCATTTCGTAGAGCATGGCGCCGACGCCATAAATGTCTGCGCTTTTGCGCCCGCGTTTGCG
>PMLB01000204.1:0-5509 GCA_003158735.1 Myxococcales bacterium
CCGCCGCCGCCGCCGCCGCCACCCCCGCCACCCCCGCCACCCCCACCGCCCCCGCCTGCGCCCGGGGCCAGGTGAGACAGGCGGGGGAGACACCCACGGCTTGCCGTGACCTTGCGCGGCCTCCTATAGTCTTCGGCAATGCGAGGATCTCTTCTATCCGGTGCCCTGGGCAGTTCGGCGACGCTTGACCGGGTCTGTCGCCTGTTGCAGGGACACCAGCCCACCGTGGTGCTAAGCGCACTCTGGCTTGCCGAGGCACTGGCTAGCAGCTTTCCGGTGCTCGCACTGGTTGAAGAAGACAAGAGGCCGGCGGCCCTGCGTGCGGTCAGGCGGGCCAGCAAGTCGGCCCATCCGCTGCTGGTCGTGTCGGCCGGGGAGGACGTGCCGCTGGGACGCGGGATGGTCGGCACCATCCTCATCGAAAACCTGATGGACGTGGAAGACCGGGCCGCGGCCGAGGATCTCCTGGTGGGCTTGCTTCCGGCGCTGCGGCCCGACGGGGTCGTGGTATCGCTGGACGCCACCAAGCACCAGGAAACCGAGGCGCGACTGACGGCCTTGTTTTTGGCGGCGGCGCTGACCGGCATCACGCAGGTTCGCCCGCGCGAAGGTGCGTTGCTCACCATCGGATCGGCTCCAGCGCTGACGGTGACAGCCATTCGAGCGGCGCGTCCGCTGGCCGCGCCAGGCCAACCGCGTGAATGATCCGCCGTCACCGCCGGTCCATTCGCTCAAAGGCATGCGCCGGACACTACTTGCCTTCACGCTATCCTTGGCCGCGCACGCAGTCTTCGTGGTCACTGCGGTGGCTATCGTGGCTTGGCGCGGGTTCACGCTGCTGCCACCGGTTGGACTGGCGATCATCGCCATAGACGTCAAAGAGTTGCCTTTGGGTGACGGCCGCTCGACCAGGGTGAAGACCGAGGATGAAGGCCCGCCGCGTGCCGTGCGCCGACCCAAGGCCGCGCACGCGCGCGTATCCCACGAGGGCGTCGCGGTCACGCCAGCGCCTGATGGCGGCGCGGCTGACGCCTCTGCCCAGGCGGGCAAAGCGGCGCACGATGCAGGTGACCAAGCCGACGGCGGCCGGCGGCGGCCCGGTGACCTGCGCAACTACGGCCCCGAAGGCTCGCGCCTCACGGCGCTGCTGCGGCTGGATCGATTGCGCGCCTCATCCGTAGGTTCGAGCTACCTGGCAGCCATCGATCAGCTTCTTGTACTGCTGCCCGATCGACGCCGGCTGCTCGACGGAACTGGCCTGGATCTCTATCGCGACTTCGATGCCTTGCTCATTGCCACCCCTGAACCGCACAATGACAAGGTCACCTTTCTTGCTGCCCGACACCACCTGAAGGACGCCACCCTGCGGTCCGCGCTCGACCGCGGCGCCTCTGCCAACGGCCAAACCATCGAATGGCGCGCGCAGGACGGCCGGCCGGTGGGAGTGCGGAGGCCGCGCGTGCCGGCACCTGGCGAGCCTGCGGGCTTCAACTTGGATGACCGCATCCTCGTGTTGCCCCAACCATCCTTGGCCGTTATGGCGCCGCCTGCCTACGCCGAGCAACTACTGGGGCGGCCCGCGCGCAAGCCTGCGCGCGCCGGTGCGGCGGTCGGCGATGCGGGGATCAGCGATGGCAGTGCAGCGGATGCCAGTCCCACGCCCGCTGGCAAGAGTCGCTCGCGCATCACCTGGCGCGAGCTTGTCGCTCGCATCGACGCCGAGGACAGCGCTTTGCCCGAGGACGCGGTTTTCATGATCACGGCAACTAATCTCCTTGTCTTGCCCGGACCGTCGCCCGTGGTTCCCGGGACACGTGGCGCCGTCGACGATGTGCACGACATGGGGCCGTACGGGCCAACCCCGCAGGCGCTAACTCTGGTGGCCGGCATCGATCCAGAACCCTACTTGGAGCTGGTGGGCGCGTTTACAAACGAGGCGGAAGCACGGGCGAGCGAGAGCAGTTTTCCGTCGTGGAAGCGCCGTCTGATGCTCAACCCGATGCTGCTTTTGGGCGGATTTGCCCCCTTGCTCGATCGCGTCGAGCTGTCGCGCGAAGAGCAAACTCTGTTCTTGCGGGCGAGCACGACGGCAGAGGAGTTGCAGCGCCTTTTGGCTGTGGCTACCAACCTAGCTCGCAGCTTGGTCGGCCGTCCTCACTGAAGACGGCTCTCGGGCACCTGCGGCGATCAGGGATGCCGGGAAGGCTTGCTGGGCCGGTGCGACAGGTCGGCCTTGCTGGTGCGCTGGGCGACAATGATCAGCGGAAACACCGTGCGTAGCACCACATTGGGACGGCTGTCGCTGATCCTCAGCTTGAGCATCTGTTCCTCGGCACAGGAGGCCGCGACAGGATTGATAGGCCCCTGCGAAACAAAGCCCACCGAGCCGATGGTGCCCGCCGGCTCGACGTACGCGATCGCTTCTACCTGCAGTGGCCCCAAGGTTCCGCAAGTGGAAAAATCGTTGGTCGAGGCCACTCGCATGGCCACGTTGTCACCTCGCCAATCCAGCACGCGCATCTCGCCGGTCGATCGAAAACGCAGAGAATACTCGAAATCGGTCTTGCGGTTACCCTCGGGTCGAGGGAACGCGATACGCCTGCCAGCATCAATCAGGCAGCGCTCGACAGGGTAGCTACCCAGCTCATTCTTGATGACGTGAATGTCCGAAACCGATCCTGTGGCCTCGACCACGAAGCGAAGAACGACTTGGCCTGACAGGTACTTGCGTGCGTCACCAGCCCGTTCGAAGCAATCAACCAGGGCGGGCACGTGAGGTGCCATGGCCCGGTCCACCGTGCGCTCGTCGAGTACACCGATGGACATCTGCATATCCATCGCCTGGTCGTCGCCGGCGGCAGTAGCGCGGGCTGAGCCCCTTTGCCGGGAGCGCGACGGCAAGCGAGCCCCTTCAGTTTCTGGCTCAGAAGCGCAGCCGAGAATCAGCGCGCAAAGAACACAAACGATCGTAAGCGTATGACGTCGCATGTTTGGTGAGATATTATACATATATTTTGCTAGAAATATATCGGTCTTTCGGGCGGCAACTGTAGCAACCCATTCGCTGGCGCGGCTCGCCTTGCACCCGAGAACGCAGGCGGACATGCGCTAACCTGGCTTGAGGCACCGTCAGGTATTTGGGGGTCTATCGAAGAGAAATCATCGAGTTTTCTTCGACAATCTCACTTTTTTCGACGTTCCGAGCGCGCGACCGACGGCGGAACGCACCGCCATGCCTACATGACAGGACTACGAGCCTGGATGCCTACATGCCAAGAGCTCGAAAAAATGATTTGAGGGCGCTAGTACTGCGGTTCGAACTTGTATTCGTACTGGACGTCCCCGCCCCTGTCGAGCTTGGGATATTCGAAATCCCGCAACACCCCGAGCAGGCAGTCCGCAACTTCTTGGTTCCCCAGCGTACCTCCAGCCACGCGCGGCTGGCCGTGTCCAGCGGTGTCGATGGTGATGATGACTTTCACTGTCCCTTTGAACTCGCGGGTGTGTTTCTCGTTGAGCACGTCCTGATAGCACCGACGCGCCGAAGAATCGCGCTCTTCTAAGAGCAGCCTGATTTCCGCCTCCTTGTCCGGAGGGACGCCGCCGGTGTCGATGACAATCTGGGTGTCGTCCCGCACGATTCGGGGACGTGGGCCAGTGTCCGTATCCTTTGGGGCTGAAGTAGCCGAGGCACAAGCTCCGAGGCCGAGACAGGTTCCAATCGCAAACAGGATGTGGGTCGCGTTCATCTGATGGCCCTCCGCGTCGCAGGGGTTCGGGAGAACAACGACTCAGGTCTTAATCCGTTAGCAGCGCGGAAGCAATGGGCAGACTCCAAATCTCTTTTCTGTTTGTCGGTCAGCGTGAAGTCCACTGAGTTTCTCTGCCGGCAATCATTTGGAGTTGAAGTACCCTTGTCCTACAGGAGGGAGTCTTCGCGCGCATGAGCCGTCCGGACCACACCTTTATCGCTACCGCCTTCGTCGAGAACTTCCCGCTCAAGGAGATGGCGGCTCACTATCCGGAAGCCAAGCGCACACCCCGCGAGCTGTGGTTTTCACCTGCCTCTGGCGGCACGGTCTTCATGTATCCGTTCGGAGCGTTGGTCTTCTTCGACGTGGGGCCGGAAACGCGGGAAACAGAGCTGGCCCGTCTGCGCGGCATTCGGCCCAACCTGACCACCGCGCAGGTGATGGACGAGCAGTTCACGGTGCGCGAGGATCCCGGCGTACGGCCCGACGTGGTCAACGGCGTGCTGACGCTCGATCATTTGACCTTCGAACGCGCCAGCGTGGTGGCGCTCACCGTGGCACAAAGCGCGGCCATGGATTACTACGATCGCATCGTCGACCAGATGTTCAGCGGCACCGACAAGTTGGTGGACCGGCTGGAAAAGCTGGGTACCGTACCCCTGCGGACCCGGCACCTACACAAGTTCATCGGCGCCGCCCTGGGCACGCGCA
Source organism: Myxococcales bacterium (assembly GCA_003158735.1). Lineage (GTDB taxonomy): Bacteria > Myxococcota_A > Polyangia > Fen-1088 > Fen-1088 > Fen-1137. The sequence continues at coordinate 4,464 of PMLB01000204.1, forward strand.
ATGAGGTGCTCTCGATCCTGCACCTGCTCGACAAGCCAGAAGCCATCTGGGACGACCCCGGCGCGGACCATGTCTACAGTGTGCTGCGTGCGGAGTTCGACCTTGTCGATCGCTACCACGCCCTTGAGCTAAAACTGCGCAGCGTGCAGGACGCGCTTGAGCTCATCACCGATGTGGCGCGTGACCGCCGTCTGGTTCTGCTGGAGGCTGCCATCGTGTTGCTCATTGTTTTCGAGATTGTGCTCAGTCTCGTCCGGCACTAGCGCGACGCCCGACGTAGGGGTTGTGTTCGCGCTCTTCGCCGATGGTGGTTTCGGGGCCGTGGCCGGGAACGACCACGGTTTCGTCGGGCAGAGCAAACAGCTTGTCGCGGATGGAGCGCAGGATCTGTTGCGAGGAGCCGCCGGGAAAATCGGTGCGGCCGATGCCGCCCGCAAACAGGGTGTCACCGGCGAGCAGGAGCGGCGCGCCGCCGGTCGCTGCGATAAACAACCCGACCGAGCCAGGTGTGTGCCCCGGCGTGTGCAGCACGCGAGCCTGGAGCTGACCGAAACGCAGGGTTTCGCCGCCGGCAAGGATCTGCACGGGTTGAGGTGGCTCCTCGGCCACCAGATCGAAATGGCGCGCCTGGCGCACCAGCCCCTGATACAGGTCCAGGTCGCCGCCGTGGATAGACACCGGGGCGCCGGTCGCCGCCGCCACTTCGCGCGTGCCGAGGATGTGATCGAAGTGGCCGTGCGTGTGCACGATCCCGACCGCCCGCGCCCCCAGCTTGGGCAGCAGCGCCAGGATCTTCCCCGCATCGCCTCCCGGATCGACGATCAGAGCCTCATGTGTGATCGGGCAAACCACCACCGTGCAGTTGCATCCCACCGGCCCCACGGCAAGGCTCTTGCGCAGCATCAGCCAAGGTTGTCACGTGTGAATCGAAAGTCTATTCCCCCGCGTGTCCGCGCTTTTGAGTCGATGCTGCAGATTCTCTCCGCGCACCAACCAGGCGCCGATTGCGTTGTCACTTAGCAACCGGCCGACAAGCCGGGCTGCTG
>PMLB01000204.1:5549-32262 GCA_003158735.1 Myxococcales bacterium
AGGCGCGGAACCCTTCCAGGGTTCTGCAGAATATCGTCCGCCGTCGTCACCTCTGCGGAACGAAGCCGTGCTTTGTTACGAGCAGCCGGTGGTGGTGCCGCAGTTGATACACTTGTGGCAACTGCCGTTGGGCACTGTAATCGAGCCACACTCGGGACAGGTGGGAGCGTCGCTGCGCACCAGGAAGCTGTACATCTCGCCGTGGCCGTTGCCATTCTTGCCGTTGTGGCCGTTGCTTCCCTCGGCCGGAGCGGGCGCGGTCTCGGCTCCCACGGCCGGTTGGGCGGCGGCAGGCACCTCGCTCGCGGGCCGACTCTCCACCGGGCCTTCGCTCGCGGATTCGTCACGCACGAACTTGGAACCTAGCCAACGGAAGAGGTAGTCCATGATCGACGAAGCGCGGGGCAGCGCCGGATTCCCCGTGAAGCCCGAAGGCTCGAAGCGCGTGCGGGAAAACTTGTCAACAAAGAGCTTGAGGGGCACTCCGTACTGTAGCGCCAGCGAAATGGCCGTGGCGAAGCTGTCCATGAGGCCCGAAATGGTCGAGCCCTCCTTGGCCATGCGTACGAAGATCTCGCCGGGCTCGCCGTTTTCGTAGAGACCCACGTGAATGTAGCCCTCGTGTCCCGCCACCGAGAACTTGTGCGTCACCGAGCGTCTCTCATCGGGCAGCTTGCGCCGGATGATGTTGGGCGGCCCGGCCAGCTGTTCCGTCGCCTGCCGCGCGCCCGGATCGGTCTTGCTGGTGGTAACCGGTTGGGTGCGTTTGCAGCCCTCGCGGTACAGGGCGATGGCCTTCAGCCCCGCCTTCCATGCCTCCATGTATGCCGTCTCGAGTTCCTCCACGGTCGCGTCTGCGGGCTGGTTTACGGTTTTGGAAATGGCGCCCGAGATGAAGGGCTGGGCAGCCGCCATCATGCGGATGTGACCCATGGCGCCGATCGAGCGGGTGCCATTGGCCGCGCGGAAGGCGCAGTCGAAGACCGGCAGATGGTCGCAGTCCAGGCCGGGCGCGCCCTCGATAGTCTCCTCGCGGTCCACGTAGTCGGCGATGGTCTTGCGCTGGCCCTCGTCGTAGCCAAGGTGTTGTAGCGCCTCGTCGACCGTGTTGTTGACGATCTTGATGGTTCCGCCGCCCACCAGCCGCTTGTACTTGATGAGNNTCGCAATCCATCATGAAGCCGATGGTGCCCGTGGGCGCCAGCACGCTGGCCTGAGCGTTGCGAAAGCCGTGCTCGGTTCCCAGACGAATGGTGTCGTCCCACGCTTCACAGGCCGCGGTCGTCAGATCTTTGGGCACAAGCGCCGCATCGATTTTGTCCACGTGGTAGCGATGCTTCTTCATCACGGCCAAAAAGGGCTGTTCATTTTCGGCGTAGCCGGGGAAGGGGCCGGTCACGTCGCGTGCGATGGTCGCGCTGGTTCGGTAGGCCCAGCCGGTCATCAGCGCCGTGACAGCGCCGCACCATGCGCGCGCGGGCGCCGAGTCGTAGGGCAGACCGAGCGACATGATGAGCGAGCCGAGATTGGCGTAGCCCAGGCCTAGCGGCCGGAAGCGCAGCGAATTGGCTTCGATCTCCGGTGTCGGGTAGCGCGCGTTGCCTACGATGATCTCCTGCGCCAGGATGGTGATCTCGATGGCACGCTTGAAGGCATCGGTCGCGAAGGTGCCGTCGGGCCGCAAGTACTTGCGCAGGTTCAGCGATGCTAGGTTGCACGCCGAATTGTCGAGGAACATGTACTCGGAGCAGGGATTGGAGGCGTTGATGCGCGCCGTATTCGGGCAGGTGTGCCAGGCGTTGATGGTGGTGTCGAACTGCAGGCCGGGGTCGCCGCACTCCCAGGTCGCTTGCGCGATGGTGCGCCAAAGCTCGCGCGCCTTGTAGGTGGTCACCGTCCGTCCACCGACGACGGCCCGGGTGGACCACTCGCGGTCCTTCTGCGCGGCCTCCATGAAGTCGTCAGTCACGCGTACCGAGTTGTTGGAGTTTTGGAAGAAGACAGACTTGTAGGCCTCGCCGTCGAACGAGCCGTCGTAGCCCGCGTCGATGAGCGTCCAAGCCTTCTTTTCTTCCTTGGCCTTGCAGCGAATGAACTCCTCGATGTCGGGGTGATCGATGTTGAGGATCACCATCTTGGCCGCTCGTCGCGTCTTGCCGCCCGACTTGATCACGCCCGCGAAGGCATCGAAGCCCTTCATAAAACTGACCGGGCCCGACGCCGTGCCGCCGCCGTGGAGTAGTTCCTTCGACGAGCGAATGGGGGACAGATTTGTGCCGGTACCAGAGCCGTACTTGAACAGCATGCCCTCGGTCTTGGCCAGGCCCAGGATGGACTCCATGGTGTCGTCGACACTGTTGATGAAACAGGCTGAACACTGTGGCTCTGTCTCGATGCCTACGTTGAACCAGACGGGCGAATTGAAAGACATCTTCTGCTCGACCAGCAGGTGCTTGAGCTCGGTGCGGTAGTTGTCGGCCGAAACCTGGTCCGCAAAGTACCCGTCCTGCATCCCCCATCGAGTGATGGTGTCGGCCACGCGGTCTATGAGCTGGCGCACGGAGTGCTCGCGTCCGGGTGTGCCCAACTGGCCGCGGAAGTATTTTTGCACGACCACGTTGGTCGCGGTCTGGCTCCAGCCGCTTGGAACCTCAACATCGCGCTGCTCGAAAACCACCCTGCCGCCCTCGCCAACAATGCTGGCCGTGCGTTGTTCCCAAATGACACCCGCGTAGCCGTTGTCACCGGCCCGGGTGAAGAATCGTTCGATCCGAATCCCAGGCGCCAGCCTGCGGCTCTTGCCGCGACTGGCGCGCACATCCTTGGTGAACGATGGGCCTGGGATTGGCAACTCAAGCCCGTTGGGCCGAGGGCTCCGTTGACGTCGGCTATCTTGCTTGTCAAGCATCAGCACTCCTCCTCCGCGATTTCGTCTCGGCTTCATGGCTGCCGAGCCTGCTGTCTGCGCTCTTGCTCTTTCCTTGGTGACCCAATGAGTTGCGAAATAACCGACCAACAGAGCCTGCTAAGCGCTCGCTAGCCCTGCACGACGGACGGCAAGATTAGTGTCGCCATAAGGCTCTCGTGTCAACAAAAAACACAAGATATAGTGCTATACTACAACCTACTACACTATATATTGTGTGTTGATAGTTTGTTGTTTTCACACGGATTCGCCTTTGCGTCCGGCCACTTCTGAAACTGCGCCTGCCTGTGGAAAGAAATGAGATGACCATACGTTACATCACGTCTTCCACCGTGAGACCGATGAACGCCGGGCCGCAAACTATCGACCCTCATACTTCTCGTTTAAGATCACCCCTGTGATCTGGCTAGAAGGCGTTTCCTACCTGCGCGCGGGCAGCCCGGCTCTCCAAGACGTGACACTCGGAGTGTCTTTCGGCGAATTGGTCGTTGTGCAGGGGCTGACCGGTTCGGGCAAGAGCTCCCTGCTGGCCGTGGCAGCTGGAGCTCGAGCCCCAGACTCGGGCGCCGTTTGGATAGCGGAGCACAACATCGTCGGCCTGCAGGCGTCGTCGCTGCCCTATGTTCGCCGCAACGTTGGCTATCTGCCACCTGAACCCCTGCTCATCCCGGACGAAACCGCGCTGGAGAATATCATGCTGGCTCTGGCCGTTCGCGGCGAGCCGATTGATTCGTCTGAGGCAGACGCACGCGAGACTTTGGCCATGGTGGCTGATTCGGCCTGGGAAGACCGGCTGGCCCGGTCTTTGTCCACGGGCCAGCAGCGCCTGGTCGCGCTTGCACGCGCTTTGGTAGGGCCCCCGCCACTGGTCGTGGTGGACGAGCCGGCTGCGGGTATGGGCGGAGACGACCGCGAAGGCATCGTCCGCGCACTTGTCTGGGCTCGCGAGCGGGGTTGCGCTGTCCTGTGCGCCACTTGCGATCCCGGCTTCTCTCAGATGCTGGTGGATGCGGGTGGCAGGCGGGTTCACTTGGAAGGTGGCCGCATTGCCGGCGCGCCAGCCATCGGCCTCGTGCCCACGCCGGTTAGTTTGGCCGGCGAGAGCGAGTCCAAGAACGCTGAGTCGTCGCAAATGATTCGGTCATCCGCCCGCCGCTCGTCGGGCGAGGAGTCGTCATGACCGTCGCCTGGATACTGCGCCGGGCACGGCGGCAGTCCGTATCTCAGCGCCGTGCCTTGTGGGCCGCGGCCGCTTCGTTCTTGGTCCTCGGTCTGGTCAGTGGCGCAACCGTCCTCGGGCTGCGCGCGACGCGAGGCTGGATGAACACCCTGGGCCAGAGGGTGCATGTGATCGTCTTCCTGCGGGACGAGATGGAACCCGACCAGGTTGCTCAGCTGACCGACCTGCTGCGACGGCGGCCGGGCGTGGCTCACGTGCGCCTGGTTGAGCCGGCCGAAGCTCTCGCACGGCTGCGGGACGCGGCACGGCCGTCGTCGGCCACAGGCTCGTGGCTGAACGATCTTGAACCCGGCTACTTCCCGCGCTCTATCGAAGTCGCGCTTGCAGCCTCGGTTGACCTGCCGCAACGGGCGGCGGAGTTGTCTCGACGCCTGCGTGGGTTGGCAGGGGTGGCAGAGGTAGATGCCATGACAGACGGTGTGGCGCGCCTTGGCGCTTGGGTTCGCTTCGGCCAACGCCTGGGCTGGGCCGTGGTTCTGGCCGCAGGCATCGCGGCCCTCTCGTTTCTCGTCAGCACGGTTTTGCGCGGGAGGGAAGGCCGACGGCGGCAGGCGCAGGTCCTGGTGATTCTCGGCGAGACTGCGGGGAGTATTCGGCTGCCCGCGAATATCGCGCTTGCCACCGCGGGGTTGATAGGTGCGCTCGCCGCGCTGGTGGTTCTGCGCATCGCCTGGCCCGCCCTGCTGACTGCGGTCGAGAGTGCACTCGGCATCGCGTCGACGCCGGCGGGGTTCTCTCTGGGCTTGTGGGAGTCCTCCGTGGGTCTCTTGGCTGCTCCTATGCTTGGTTGGATGCTTGGCTACCTCTCCACTCCGGTGCCGGGCTGGGTCGATGCCTAGTTTCCATTTCAAGGTGCTTGTCTGGTTGCTGTTCCTAGTGCCAGCCCCGGCGCAGGCCGAACCGTTCGACGAGGGTGCAAGACTCGCCCAACGCCTGGCTACGCGGCAGGAGGTATTGGAAGGTCAGAAAAATGGGGCGGAAGCCAGGATGCGCGAGCAGGCGCTGCTGGCCTACCGGCTCACTCGCCGACGCGAGCTGGGCTTCATGAGTAGGCCGGAGTCACGACGGGAAGATGCGGAAGCAGCCGATCTGGCGCTGACCTCACTCGGCAAGGGTTTCTCGGAAACTCGCACCCTGATTGATGAGCTTGCGCATGTGCGTGCCGAACGGGTGGCACTTGACCGGGCACGCAGCCAGCGGGTGGATCCACCTGCAGACGCGGGCGAATCCCTTCTCCGATTTGCCCGCCCAGTGCGTGGGGCCATGGTGGGAGCGCCTGGCCTCCGTCGCGACGGCCCCACGGGGACCGACTTGCGTCGTGACGGAATCGAGTTGCTGGCCCGACTGAACGAACCCGTGCGCGCCGTGGCCGCTGGTGTGATCCGCCGGGTGGAGCACCTGCCCCAGGGCGGGTACGCCGTGGTGACGCAACACCCAGCAGGATGGGTCAGTATCTTGTCCGGGCTGCGCGGCGTGGTGGTTGCTCCTGGCGAACCGGTCGAGCTAGGGCAGGTTCTCGGCCTGGCCGGCCGGAACCTGGATGGTGCCGCCGTGATTTCACTCGAGTTGTGGCGTAGCCGCCAATCAGTCGACCCGCGTGACGTGGTCCCTCGGCTGCCCAAGCGCTGACATGGGCTCCCTACGCGTCCATTTACGCTTTGGCCAGTCGGCCTGCGGTACGCAATTCCTCGATACTGGCCATGAACTGGAGCTGCTCGATGTGCTCGGCCAGGGCGGGTGAGGCGTGGAGGTACGCATGCCACGCTGCTGCGGCAAAGGCATCGGGCGGCACGCCGAACTTAGAGGCCAGCTTGGCAGCCAGCGCAAGATGCCGGTCGAGCCTGCTCGCCAACTGGATCTTGATGGCAGCCTCGCGTTCTGGAGGGTTCTCGGTGGGTTCCATGGGGCGATGGCCGGTTATCATGACTGCTGCTCCTTCGTGTTTGTACCTACTGGAAACACCGCAGGCGGGTGGTCAACGCTGCGGTGCTCAGAGCAACGCTGCACGCGCGACGAGATGGGGATGGTCGACTGGGGCCTGCGCTCGCGATACTGTGGACACCTGAGCGCCGTGCATGACTTCAACACGGGAACCCTGAAAGGGTTCCCAAGCCCTCCCGCGATGGTACGCCGCCNNCGCCGCCGGCAAAGCCGGCGGGTTCCCCACGCGACAAGAATTCTCATCACCGCGGCCTTGCTGGTGTGTGCGACGCCAGCGCTGGCTGGCCCCCTGGACGATCCCCACGTGGGTAGTCTTGGCTTCTCCGGTCCCACCACCGGCGACTTGACGGCGGTGTACTGGAATCCGGCTGCGCTGGGCCTGCTCCAGGGCAATCAGTTCATGTTCGGAGCTTCGCTGCGCGCGACCCAGGTCACGGTCGATCGGGCCCCGATCGATCCATCGACGGGGCTGCCGGGCGGCACACGGGGTTTTCCATCGGCGTCGGGCCGTGGCCTCGAGCAGCCCATGGCGTGGCCACCGGGGCCTGCGGGTTTTGTCGGGGTGGGTGCGGGCGTGGCACGGCGATTCGCCCTGGCGATCGCTGCCTACACGCCGTTTTCGCAGAAACTCAGCTTCGATGTGGCCACGCCGACGCGCTACCACCTGGTGAGCGTCGACTCACGGCAACTCGCGCTTGTGACCGGACTGGCCATCGAACTGACGGATTCGCTACAAGTCGGTATCGCGCCGGGGGCGCTCTTCAGCTATGGCCATCTGGTGTTCGACCAGGACACGGCACTGGGCGGCCCGTCGGTTGAGGATCCCAACGCAGCGGCGCGCTACGACTTGGCGACGGATGGAACCCAGGCGCCGTCCTACTTCGTGGTGGCGGGCATCCACTTTCGCCGGGCCGCCTGGGAAGTGGGCTTGGCCTACTCCAGCGCGCCCCTGGGGGGCGACGGGACAGTCAAGCTGGCCATGGAACGCAGCCAGGTCAAGCCTCCTGCGACGGCGGCGACAAGCGATCTTTGTTCCGCGGTCGGGCACAGTCCCTGCGTGTCCAGTGAGATGCGCTATCGCCTGCCCGATATCTTCACAGCGGGGGTCACTTGGCACGCCACCCCGCACCTGGATGCGGTGGGGATCGTGCGTTGGGTTCGCTATGGCGAATATGATCGGATCACGATCCGCCTCGTCGGCCCGAGCGGCAACGGACTTCTGGCCAACGGCCTGACGGATCAGTTGGTCCTGTACCGCGGTTTCCAGGATAGCTGGGACCTGCGCGCGCGTCTCGTACATGCGCCTCTGCGCTGGTTTCGCTGGAGCGGGACGCTGCGCATGGAAACCTCGGCCGTGCCCGAAGCCAGCGTGAGCGCAGCCGCGGTAGACGGGCTGAAGTTCGAGCCTGCGCTGGCCACCGAGTTCACTCTCGGGCGCCACCTGCGGATCGCGGCCGGCTATGCGCTGACTTGGATGGTTCCCGTCACGGTTGGCACGTCGGTGTTCAATCCCGCGGCAGCCGCCGCCTGCGCGCAGGCGGCTGACGATCTTTCATCGCCCGCATGCCAGGCGCGCTCGGCGGGCCAGGCGCGCCCAAGCGCGGCTGGCAGCTACAAGATGTTGCGGCACACGCTGGCGCTCATGACCACGGTGAGCTTCTAGATCATGTTTGTGCGACTGCTTGGCACCCTTCCGCTGGTCTTCGCGCTCGCTGGCTGCAGCGAGAGCCCGGTGTTCGAGTACGACTCCCGTCCCATCGAGCTGCAACGAGCGCCAACCGCGTCTGGCGGGCCAGACTTGGGGGCCACGCTGGCCAAGGTGGCCAGCGGCTCTGACACCCCGTTGCTCGTCATCGACACAGGTTCCCTGCTATCCAGCCTGCGCCGCGGAGTCTGTCCCTCGCCCACGCCAGAACCCGTGGCCTATACCGGGGACATCCAGTTGTTGGCCGCCTCGGACACCGGTGCTCCCTTACGGGCCTCGTTTCGCGGCGTGACCCTTTTGGATCTCTGTGCGGGCGCGGTGGGTGATGCCAGCACCCAGGTGGCGGGAGTTCTGGGGGGAGATATCTTGCGCAACTTTTCTGTGGCCTTTGCGCTGCCGCGAGTCCCGACACCGACCCAGCCCACCACCATGACCATCTACAGTAACCTTCCTGCCAGTGATTCCGATCTAGCGGCGGACGGCTACACCGTCATGCGGGTCAGCCTGCGCGGCAGCACGGCGGCGGCTACCGCCTCGGGAAACGGGTTACCGGGTCCGCCCTCAAGCCGCATGATGATGCGGGTATGCGCCAACCCTCCGGTATTCTCTCCCGACGGGACAGCGCAAACCTGCAAGACCGGAGAGGTCGAGCTGCAGGCCTCCGGAACCAATCTTCTTCTCACGCTCAGTACGGGACATGGTCCGTTGGTGCTGAGCGCGAGTGCCTGGCAGCGCTTGGGCGGCCAGGTGCCAGCGCCACTGGGAGCAGGGGAGCCGTTACTCTACTCGCCCCTCACCACGGATCCGATTCCTGCGCACTGGGTGACCGTGTCGCGCTTGGCTCTGGTGGACGGCGACTCGGGCGATGCGTGGCCCGGGGCCTGCGCAGAGCTGGCGCGCGGTCGCCGCATCGAATGGACGCTGGCCAACCAGAACAACGGCGGCTGTTTTCAGCCTTGCGACGTCAGCGGAGGGGTGGCCTTGCCGGCTGCCGCCTATCTGGAAATCGGCTCTGACCTGCCAGCCGCCGTCGTCAGCGATGCCAGCGATCTCATCAGCAACCTTAACGAAGATTTCCCCTCAGGCGCTCAGGTCGATGGCGTGATAGGGGCTGCGACGCTGGCAGGAACGAGCTTCGAGATCGACTACATCAGCCAGCCACAGGGGCGTTGGGTGGCAGCCTGTTTGCCGGGCGTCGACCGACAGACTTGCTGGGCGGCCCCACGCTGCTACGGCCTCAGCGGCTCTGGCCAGACCCACATGTGTTTCGGGCTACCGCGGCTTGGCCTCGCGCCGAACTGCCCGCAGTAGAACCCACCTAGGGGGCAGCTTGGGTCCTGGCTGCGGCCGTCTTGGCCTCCAGCGTGGATACCGTGTCTTCCAACTGCTGAATGGTAGCGCGCAGGTTGGCAACTTCCTGCTGCGTGGCCAGGCCGAGCACGCCGGCTGCCACGCTTCCAGCTCGGTCCATTCCGGACTTGAGCGTGCCGCCCAGACTGAGGGCCTTCATGGCCACATTCATCAGGCGGGGATCGCTGGCGAACTTGGCCACGCGGGGGCTGCCCGCCAATCGCATGGCTTGACCCACGACGACGTCCTTGATCGACTTGATTACCGGCATGATGCGATCTCTTGCCACGGTCCGGCGGCTGGGTCAACGCATACGGGGTGACGGCGCGGGGGGAGCCCTAAGGGCGAAGCGAACCCTTTGAGGGTTCCCATGATCGCGTAGGCGAAGGCGGGCTTAGCCCGCCGAAGCCAGAGCGCGGGACGGAATGGCGAGGCCGAGCGCGAGGNNCGAAGGGGGAAGCGAGCGGGGAGGGGGCGGCGGGTGTGGGGCCGAAGGGCGGAGCGAACCCTCTCAGGGTTCCCATACTGTTGTGGGAACCCGGGAAATCCGGGATAACCGCCCTGGCACGGATGAACACCCTCAACAGCCCGCTCAGCCAGTTCGTGATCTCGGTCGTCCTGCTGGCTGCTCTCGCGCCCATCATCGTCTGGTTCTTCCGCGACACCTGGGCGACGCTGGACGCCGCAGCGGTGGTCCATCGCCAGAATCGAGGGGGACGCCTCGACCCGCGTACGCCCGCAACCCTGGTGCTGGCCGCGTTCTGTCTCATCCTCATCAACTACTTTGGCAGCCTGGAGTTCTTCGACGCCCACATCGTGCCGGCCTTGAAACGGTACGACTCGGCTCATCCTGGGATTCTTCACGTCTGGCTGTACGAGGATCTCTACTGGCGCATCTACTGGGGCCTGTCTCGCTACCTGGCCTACCTGTTGCCGTTGGCGGTTTGGCCGTTGCTGTTTAAGGAAAATCCTCTTGATCTGGGCCTGCGCGTGCGCGGCTTTCTGGAACACGCGTGGATCTATCTGCTCTGCCTGGCGGTGGTGATTCCCGTCCTGGCGCTGGTCGCTCACATGGGTGACTTCGGGACTTTCTATCCCATGTACCACTTGGCGGCTCGCTCCTGGCTCGACCTCGCGGTTTGGGAGGCGTTGTACGTGGGCCAGTTCTTCGCGCTGGAGGTGTTCTTTCGCGGCTTCTGGGTCCGCGGATCGCGCGCTCTGGGCAGCAACGCCATTTTCTTCATGGTCGCCCCCTACGTGATGATTCACTTCCCCAAGCCGTACCTTGAGGCGTGCGGGGCCCTGGTGGCCGGCGTCGTGCTGGGCTCGCTGTCGATGAAGACTCGAAGCATCTGGGCAGGGTTTCTTGTGCACGCAACGGTGGCTGTGCTTATGGACCTGCTCGCTCTCGACCATCGCCACGAGCTGCCCACGCGGCTCACGCCCGACTCATCGGTCAGGCTGGCATTCCCCTATACCTCGGCCGTGCTCTTCGGCGTCTGGGTGCTAGCCGTCACCGGCCTGGCCTTTGCCTTTTGGCGGCGACACGGGCGGAAAGTAGCGGCAGCGTCCTGAGCATTTCGCTCTCCCTCCCGTCCCCGGTCCCTAAACCACAGAGGTTGTGAGAGAGCCGGTTCCTTGAGATCGGAGACGGGAGGGAGAGCGGAACACTCCTAGCCGCCGTGCGGAGAAGCGGTTGAGGCCTTCCGCACGGGGCATAGGAGCTGGTCGGGACGGATGTCGCACACAAACTGCCGGGCGTCGCTTGGGGTCGGGGTTATTGGGGTGGGGGGGAGGGATAGGGACGCCGGACAACCTGCCTGCAGCCAACTTGGTCTCGGCCGGAGGTATCTGTTGGCCGATTCCAGGCTCCGGCAGCCGCCGACATCGCGCAGGCTGCGCGCGGTCGAGCTAATGCGGCCGGTGCCTCCGACCAACAATATGCTTTTCACAGTCAACAGCGTACCCGCCGCACGATCTGGAAGCAGTCAGATGCGATGCTGAAACCGATGTACGCCAGAACCGCGGCGTGGTGTCAGACGCTGTCCTACACGCGCGTCAGCAAGCCGGGTATCATCGACGGAGAATGGCGAATTGCGATTGCGGCGGCTCTGCTAGAGTAGCTCGCCCGCATGGAACGGTTCTTCTGGATTTGCCTCGCCGGTGGAGTTGCGGTTGCCCCATGACCAGACGGCATGGGTTTCGTCACGGCGACTGGGAATCTGCGGCGCTTCGACTCGACGAGATCATCTGCGCCCACAGCGGTGAAGACGCTTTCGAAGAGGCATTGAAGCTGCTTGTGGCGAAGCTGGCGCACGAAAGGGACGGGGCCCGCGCAGCCTTTCTTGCGCGGCAGCGCGATGACCGAGCCGTGTGCGAAGTCAACCGGCTGTTGCGGGCGGCCGGCGAGCGATGGCGCGGGATTCTCGAGCCCGGGGCCACGACTTGCCTGAGTGGGCCCGAGCTCGTGCGCTGTGCCTCGGTGCTGAATCGGGTGCGCTTGCTCGCGGATGACTTGGTCGGGCTCGATGCCATCTTCGAGTTCATGGTCACAAGGGCCGCCAAAGGCCAGAAGGGCCAGTACTTCACTCCCCGGCATGTGATCGCCGAAGTGGTCGCCATGGTCAAGCCCACGCCCGGCGAGCGCGTGGTCGATCCGGCCTGCGGCTCGGGCGGTTTTCTTCGCCACGCCCTCCTGCAGGAGCCCCGATGCTCGGTGTGGGGCTTCGATCAAGATCCTCGGGCCCTGCGGGTTGCCCGGGTGATGTTGGCCGCCAGCGATCAGGAGACCGCGCGGGTCATGCGCGTCGACAGTCTGCGGCGCCCGGAGCGTAGGCGCCGGCCCAAAGCAGCCGCAGTCTTGGAAGACCTCATGCGCACACAAGAGCCAAGCTTTCGGGGCTTCGACGTTGTGCTGACCAATCCGCCCTTTGCCGGCGACGTGGGATCCGACTACGCCGATGCCTATGAGCTTGCGCGCGGCCATCGCGTCGAACGCGATGTCTTGTTCCTCGAACGCTGCGTGGAGCTGCTCAAACCCCACGGACGCCTGGCCATCGTGCTTCCCCACAACAAGGTTGGCGCCGAGCAATGGGCGTACTTGCGTTCCTGGCTGCTCGAGCGTGTTGCCGTCGTGGCAGTGCTCGGCCTGGGCAGGAACACCTTTCGGCCCCATACCAGCCAGAAGGCCTGCGTGGTCATCGGCAGCAAGCGCCCCAAGCCGACCCGTCACTTTCGCGACGAAGAGATCCTGTTCTTCATCAGCGAACGTGACGGCAAAGACCATCGCGGGCGACTCGCGTACGCAGCGAATGGCACGGCGATTGACCATGACCTCGTGCAGGCCACGCCGCTGGTTCGGCGCCGCTTCGAGCTTGTGCAAGGGGGCGCCTGAACCATGGGCATTCCCGTTCTGCGCCGTGTGGCCGACCTGGGCGACGGGCTCGTGCTGGCGCCGGAGCGCTTCGATCCCCGCCGGCAGGTCGAGGTCGTCGCACGGTGCTGCCTGTCCGACCTGGTGGACATCGTCGCGGAGAACGTCTCCGCAAGATCGTGGAAGTCGCCGGGAGCGGTTCTCATTCTCGACACCACGCACGCCTACGAAGGCTTCGTGGTGCTTCGCCACCATCCCGTGCCTCCGGCGAGCATGGGCAGCGCCAAGCGTCTGGTGCAGGCTGGTGACGTCATCATCTCGCGCTTGCGGCCCTACCTTCGGCAAGTGGCCCTGGTTGATGAGGCGCTCTTTCAGCTGTGTCGGCGCGGGAACGCGGTAGCAGCAAGCACCGAGTTTTTCGTTCTCCGTGGGCGGACTGGGTTCGAGGCTGCGGGTTTGGTTCCCTTCTTGCTGTCGCAACCCGTGCAGGCTGCGCTGGCCGCTGGCCAGGAAGGCGGCCACCACCCGCGTTTCCGTCAGGAGCTGCTGCTTTCATTGCCCGTGCCTGACCAGGTGACCCGCGGGAGCGACAAGGTGGCCCGGAAGATGCGGAGTTTGGCCGCGGCAGTAAGGAATTCCCTGCTCGCCTCGCGATCGATGGTGGCAGCAGTGGAAACGGCGTTGGCCGAGCCATGATCAGCGCGCCGGAATCCGCGATCTGTGCCGCATCGTCAGCGTCCAACCGACCACCACCCAGAGTCCCACTCCCTTCGCCAATTCCCTCGCGATCAATGTCCGGCCGCCCATCGTCAGCGCGCGTGGGCTGGCCGCAACCGCCCCTGCCTTGTTCATTCTGCCCGGACAGTCAGGCACTCGAGGATTGCCTCGTGAATGTTGGCCAAAACTTCCTCGTCAGTCCGGCCCTGGCTCACGCATCCCGGGATCGCCGGGCACTCGGCAACAACCGTTCCGTTTTCGTCTCGTTGTTCATTTTCTTCTGACACTGGTACCCTAGCTCTTCGCGGCGCATGCACGGCACCCACGACTACCTGGCAGGGCTTGCGCAGATCCACACGCGGGAAAGCGTGGAGGAGCGGCGAGCACTGTGGCGGCAGGGCTTGGCCAGCTTGGCAGTGGCGGCTTCGGATCAGCAACCCACGCCGCTCGAAGGCCTGGCCACCGAGCCGCTCTTGAACAGCGTGCGGGTGGCTGTGTCGAGCGGGCTTCTCGACGACATGAGCTTCCTTTCGCGGCCGGTGGCCATGGCTGCGCTTTTCGAGCTGGCAGGGGCCTTGCCTCCTGGGCCCGAGAAGCGCGAGCTGGGCCGGCGGGTGTTGACGGCCCTGCACGAGGGAGACGCGGCCACCTTCGTGACCCTCGCGACCTCGCTTGCTCTGGCGTCGCCGCGCGCCCTCGGAGGCGCCTTGGTGCGCGCCCGCGTGGCGCTTTCGCTGCGCCTGCCCATCGCGGCGGGTACCGGCGCGGATACCTTGGCCCTGGCGCTCATCTCGCGCCCCGAGTTGGAACGCGAATGGCTGACCGCCCATTCTCTCGGCGCTTTGCCTTCTCGCCGCTTGGCCGGGCGCTTGCTGGAACGGGCCGCGCGCGAGGCCGCCCGTCGTGCCGAGGAGGGGGATGACAGCGGCGTGCGGGTCTTCGAGCGCCCGATGGTTCGCGCGGCGTGGAGCCGGCTTATCGGCGATCGCGAGTCGCTGGTGTGGCGGCACGTGGCCGCCGCGCGTGGTCTGCTGGCCGCGGCCGTGCCCATGCGCGCAGAAGAAATCGATCGTGACCTTCAGCCTCGCCTGGGTCCCAGCGAATGGCGGCGCGCCGCTACCTCGCTGGCCGCCACGGTTGCGCATAATCCCGACAAGGCCCTGGCACGCTGTTTGGAGATCCTGGCCGGCGAGATCACAGCCAAGGATCCTGGCGTGGCTTCGGTGATGATCTTCGGCCTTTCTCGCGCGGTGGAAGAGGAGCCCGAGGCGTCGGAGGAGCTTCTGACCAAGCTGGTCCTGGTGGGTGGTATCGAGGCCATCGAGGCGCTCGTCGATCTGCACGAGGAGCATGCCGGCAACCCCATCGGAGCGCAGGCGGCGTTCAGCGCTGTGCAGACCCTTCGCGCGACTGCGCCGACCGATGATGACGGGGCCGTGGCCCTCGTCCAGGCGCTCATGGACGACTTGGACATGAGTGCAGCCAGCCCGAAACCCACGTTGCGCACCACACTCGCGGCTGCCTTGCGCGTCTTCGCTGAAGGAGGCGATCTTGGCCCGGCCGCCGACGCGGCACTGGCTGCGGCCAACCAGGCGATCTCCACCCTGGAGAATACCGGGGACTCCACGTCGGCGGATCGGCGAGCCCTGTTCCGCGCCCTGCGCGAATTGGACGCCGGGCTTCTGCAGACCTCCACACTTTCCGATCTGCTTACCGTTCGCAGCCGCGAGGATCCAGGCCCCGACGGCCCGCTGGCCGACATGCTGTGGCTCATGGGAAGCTGGCTGCTCGGTTGCGAACAGCAGCCTCTGGTCGAGAAAACCATCCCGCACGTGACGCTTCGTTTTCGTCAGCTGCGGACCTTGCTGCACCTCGTGGATGCGGAATTCGGCGCCCAGGACGAGCCGTCGATTCCTGTGCGCAGCCGTTGCACGCACACCTTCCGCATGTTGTGCGAGCGGGTGCGCGGCGACACGGTCACGCCGCTGCGTCGGCTGACATGCGCCATCCTGGCCCGCGCGGCGGACGCGGTGGTGCGCGAGCAGGTGTACGAGCTGTCCGACGCCTTCATTGCCGCGTGTTGGTGCGTACAAAGCGCCGTGGACTTTCGCTGTCTGGCCGAGGCGTGCATGGTGCCGGAGTTCAGAGAGTTGTTCGCGGCCATGGCCGAGGTGGCTCTGCTGGTCGGCGAGCGCAGCGGCCGCCACGCGGATGAGCCGGCTTTGGTACAAGGCCTGCGCGGTGTCGCGGAGGCTCTGCCTTCGGGCAGTTCGGCGCGCGTCGAAGGCCTGCGTCGCGGCCTGCTTGGCATCACGGGTGCGCTCGAGGCCTTCACCGATGCGCAGTGCGTGTCCGACTTGCGCCGCGGTGACGACGGCACCGCGCTCGACCGACTGGCCGGGGCCATCACCTACGCGGCTCGTCTCATTGCCGGCGCCACGCGGAGAACCGGTCTGCGCGAGGGCTTTTTCCCGTCGTCATCGACGCGTGGCTTGCGCAAGCTGGACGCCTGGGTTGAACGCGCCTTGCTGGAGAAAGACGAGGGCATGGGCGCTGCCGCGGCGGTCGCTGCCGAGGCGGTGCGCCAGGATCTGCCGCCGCTCTTCGCGGAAGTGGTCGGCCGGGTGCTCCTGCGCATCGGCCGCCTGCCGCGCGATCTGTCGGCCTCGGACGAGATGGCCCGCATCGTCAGGGTCGGGCGCCAGCTTCCCCTGCCGGCCTGGCTGCCGCCCAGCCGCACCCTCGGTGGATTCTACCTGCTGCGCCCCATCGGTACCGGCGCCGGTGGATCGGTTTTTGTCGCCCGCCGGGCCGAGGAGCGCCACGAAGAAGCCGCCGAGAACTTCGCACTCAAGGTGCCCGCGTACACCGGCGCCGCGGCTCATACGCTGTCCGAAGAGGAGTTCCTTCGTCTTTTCCGCGAAGAGGCGGGCGCGCTTCTCACCTTGCCCGGCCACAAGAACCTGGCCGGGTTTGTCACCTTCGACGCCGGCGCCAAACCCAAGCCGATTCTGGTGATGGAGCTGGTGCAAGGCCCCACGCTGGAACGTCTGCTCGACAAGCGAGCCATGTCCATGCCCAGGGCGCTGGATGTTCTCGACGGAGTGGCGGCTGGTCTCGGGGCGATGCACGGCGCGGGCATTGGCCACCTGGATGTCAAGCCCTCCAATGTGATCTTGCGCTATCCAAACGAAATCGGCCTGCAGACGCGCGGCCAGCAGGCCCCCAGCGTCGCTCCAGTGCTGGTGGACTTCGGCTTGGCTGGTCGCAAGGTGCGCCCCGGCTGCGGCAGTCCTTACTACGGCGCGCCCGAGGTTTGGGACACTGCGAGCTTCGGCGATCGCGTAGACCCCCTGGCCACCGACGTGTACGCGTTTTCCTGTCTGGCTTACGAGATGTTGACTGGAATCACACTCTTTGGTGGGGACAGTCTGCCCGCGATCATTACCGCACATCTGACCCACGAAGAGGGCCCCGAATCGTTGCGCTGGCTGCGCAAACACGGTCAGGCAGCAGGCCTTGCCGACCTCCTGGCCATGGGATTGCGTCGCAATCCGCGCAAGCGCATCAGGCTGCCGGACATGCGCATCGCGCTCGGCGAAATCGGCCGAAGTCGTTTGCGCGATCTGAGCTGGCCGCTGCGGGCGTAGGACCGCCTCTCGTAAGTTCGTAGCTGGTTGGGCGGCCGGATTGACGGCGGCGGAGCCGGTGGCCGGTGGCCGGATCCGACGGCCGGTCCCGGATTCGAATCCGGTTCCGGCCCCCGGCCCGCCGGCCTCCGGCCCCGCCAACCTCTAGCTCGAAATGTCCTTCGACAGCGCCAGCACGCGGCTCACCACCGCATTGGTGCCGGCGCACTTGGGAACAAAGTCGTCGGCGCCTGTGGAGTGCAGGCAGTCCTGCAGCTCGACATCCGAACGGGCGGAAACCAGGACGATCCCCGTGCGCTGGCCTTGCGTGGCCTCGCGAAAACGGTCGCACAGATCGGACACATCCACGCCGGGCATCTGCACGTCGGTCACCAGGATGCTCGGTCCGAACGTCGCGCACAGGTCAAGTACTTCGCTGATTGTGGTGGCGGTGCGAACCTCGAACCCGTTGCGTTCGAAGACGTGGGACAAAGCCCGCGCGGCAAATGGGCTGTCGTCCACCACCAGGACGCGGCAAGGACGCCCTTCGAGGGCGTGCCCCGATTCGTGCTGCGCGGTCCAGCGTGCCTCCTCGTCGTCCAGCCCTTCGCGCATGGCGCGAATAGCTGCGGCGCAGGCAATACGAGCTTCGGCCGTGTCTTGCGTGCCCAGACGCCGAGCGGCCGCCTCTGCCTCTCGGGCCATTTGTGCGATTTTGGGCAGGTCGAGCATCGCGGCCTCACCCCAAATCAAGTGGACGTCCACGGCCAAGGCCCTGCCGTCTGCGTGCTCGGGAGAGGCAATGACCTTCTCTGCTCGTTCAAGCCTTCTCCTGGTCGAAGCGATGAACCTGGTCAGGAATTCCTTGTTACCGCTAGATGGCATTGAATCCGTGATCTCCAATACCAAGCAAATGTCGTGCACAATCTTGCCTACAGCGATATTGATAATCGGAATCGACAAAATGCGGCGCGTAACAGCAAGAAATGGCCTAGCCACGCCAATTTCACGTCACCTTCAACTGGCTGCCAGAATAGATGGGAATCAGAGACGCAGAGCGTGGTGTCAATTTAATGACAGACTCCTCTCACAAAACCGGCACAAAATTGACGCCTGTGCGGGCGTGAGCTGCAGTCCTAGGGAATTGCCATGAACGACCCAGCCCTGGATGGAATCATCGATTTTCACGCGCATGCTTTCCCCGATGCCCTGGCCGAGCGGGCCATTGCGCACCTTGAGAAGGAAGGCAATGCCAAGGCATTCCTCGATGGGAAGGTCTCCTCCTTGCTGGCTTCCATGGACAGTGCGGGCATCGAGCGCGCGGTGGTGTGCTCTATCGCAACCAAACCCGACCAGTTCGCGCCCATTCTCAAGTGGTCGCGCGAGATCGCCTCGCAGAGGATTGTCCCGCTTCCCTCGGTCCATCCCAAGGGACCGGATCCGGTGGGCAAGGCGCAGTTGGTGGCGCAGGCAGGTCTGCCTGGCATCAAGTTGCACCCCTACTATCAAGACTTCGAACTCGACGACCCCACGCTTTTTCACTTCTTTCGCGCGTTGGAGCAGATGGGCTTGCTGGTCGTCTGTCACACCGGATTTGACTTCGCATTCCCACGCGACCGCAGGGCCGATCCGGTGCGTATCGTCCGTCTGCTCGACAAGTTTCCCAACCTCAAATTCGTGGCGACTCACACCGGTGCGTGGGACGACTGGGACGAAGTCGAGCGCCACCTCCTCGGCAAACCGATCTACATGGAGATCTCCATGTCGTTGGAACAGCTCGGCCCTCAGCGGGGGCGTGAGTTTCTCACCGCTCACCCACCGGAGTACATTCTGTTCGGCACCGACTCGCCTTGGACCAGCCAGGCTGAGACGCTTCGACTGGCCCGAGCGCTGGAGCTCGGTTCGGAACGCGAGCGCCGTCTCTTCTGGGAAAACCCGCGGGCGCTGCTTGGTTCTCAGCCACGACAAGTCCGCTAGCGGCCTCCCTGCGCTTGCCCAGGAATTGCGTTTCGTGCGGACGACTGGAATCGATCGCCCGAGCTTGACATAATGAGGGCCACGCCTGCCGCCGTCAGGGGTGATAGAAGGCGATGCAGATGGCCCCCCAAATCGCGGATGAGGGGTATATTCAGCCCTTGGAGATGACCGTGAACTCAACCGTCAAGATCTTCCTGGTGTTCGGACTGATTCTGACCACCCCAGTCGCCTGTGTGCCCCGCCGAGGTCCCGAGGCCCCGGTCCGGGTCGCGCCGCCGCCGCCGCCGCCGCCTCCTCCCGCACCGCCACCCAAGAAGGTGAAGCTCGTCCTGCTGCCGGCCGAAAGGTTCTTGTTGCCCAACGCTGCCACCGCGCTCAACGAGAAGCTGGTCAGGGCCCAGGTGCTCGGTGTGGACGAACGAAGCGTGGCCGCGATCAGCATGGAAACGGCGCAGGGGCAGGCCGAGTGCGTCCAGGCCAATGACGAATGCTACGCGAAGGTGGCCAAGTTGCTGGGTGGCGATCGTCTGCTGTGGGCCGAGATGGAGCGCGTGGGCAAAGGCAAGAAGAAGGGCCCGATCAAGATCCTCGTCCTGCTCTTCGACGCCGAGAAGGGCACGCTAATCAGCCGGGCCGAGGAAGTCCTAAAGAGCGACGTAGTCGACGACTCGCTCGACAGACTGATCGGCAGGGCTCTCTCCGACGGCGGGCCGACAGCGCCGCCGCCCCCGCCACCTGCGCCGGCACCGACTTCGGCCCCGTCGCCGTCACCACCGCCTTCATCTCCACCCCCAGCGCTCGGTTCGCCTCCTCCACCTCCACCAGCTTCACCTGCCAAATGACACCATCAAAGTGCCCCTATTGCCAAGCCCCACTTCGGGCCGCCAAGCCTGGAGTGATGCAGTCGGTTATCCTCTGCCAATCCTGTGGCAGGGCAATTGTCACGGCAGGCCCCGCGGTCGGCAGCCCAGGTGCGGGCAAGCCAGCCTCGCCCGCCAGGACCCTTATGTGGACGGGCGGTCCTGTGCCTGGAGTCCCAGTCAAGCCCGGCGTCCCGTCAGCCGCTGTGCCTTCGCGGCCGGGCACTCCCGCCACTGACAAATCCGTCTCGCCGGGATCAACCGCGTCGCCACCAGGCTCGGGTGTTGCACGTGGCGATGCCAAGCCCGCAGCCTATGCTGCGGCCAGCAGCGCAGCGGCCAACAAGCGTCGAGTGGAGACTGCGGGGTTCGCGGTCGCCCCAACCATGGTTCCGCCCGCTCCCGGCTCAATCGACACGGCTGCGCATTCCCCGAAAAAACCCGCGGCCGACGCGAGTGGGCCGGCCCCGGGCGCCGTGGATGTGGACATCTCATTCGAGAGCAGCGTGGCGCCGGCAGGTGGTGCCGTGGCCGCGGCAGCGCCTGCCGCTGAGCCGACCTGGGAAGCAGGCGCCGCGCCCAAGCCTGAAAATGGGCCGCCAGCTGAGCGAGCCCACGACAGAGGGCAACAGGGAGCCGAGGGTAGTGGCGGGTCCGAGGCCGTCCCAGAATGGGCTGGTTCCGCGCCTTCGGTGGGAACGGTAGCGCGGCTGAAAGGCGGCCAGCACAGGCCCTACCTTGTTGCCGGCGGCGTGGGCGTCGTGGTGCTGGCGGCTGTGGGCGTGGTCCTCTTCGGGGTTGGTGGCAAGAAGCAGGCCGGTTCGGAGCAGAAGCCCGCCCCGGTCAGGGCGGTGGTCGGGTCAGACAAGGCCGCCGCACCTGCGCAGCCTGCGACCGTCGAGAAGCCGGCCCTTTCCGCTGCAGCCGTGGAACCGGCCAAGCCTCAGCCGGCGGTGGTGGAGAAGTTTGAGGCCCCGGCGGCGGCCGAGAAGCCTCGGGCTCCGGCCGAGAGCAAGCCGGCGCTGCCGGAGAAGGCGGCTCTCGCACCAAGGCCGACGGCGGAAAGATCGCGGCCCGCGGAAAAGAAGGTCGCGGCCGAGAAGCCGGCGCCTGCTGAACGCCCTGTCTCTGCAAAGCCGGTGGCTTCCCCCAAGCCAGCCGTCGAGAAACCCGTCGCCGCGAAAGCGCCGAGCGAGCCGGCGCCGCCGCCGCCCGAGAAGAAGCAAGTAGAAGCCGCCGCGCCGGCAGCCCAGCCTGCCACCAACAGGACGCAGGAAGCAGCCGAGGCCTATCAGCGTGGGAATGCCAAGCTCCTCAATGGCGCCTTGCCCGAGGCCATTGCAGCCTTCTCAGAGGCGCTGAAGTTGAATCCCAAGGATGCCCAGAGCCAGCGCGGCCTCGGCATGGCCTATGCCCAGTCCGGCAACGCGGCCCAGGCCGTGCGCCACTTCAAACTCTATCTCAAGGCTTCGCCCAGCGCGCCTGACCGCGCGCTTATCGAAAAAAGGATCGATCAGCTTGGCGGCCGTTAATGGTTTCCGGCGACGGTCGCCGGGCAAAGCCTCATTGCTTTTCACCTAGTGGCGGGCAATCGAGCCGCGCAGCCAAACATATTGATGATGACTACCATTGCTTGCCTCGAACCTGCGTGAGCCGGCTCGAGGGAGCGACCGAGCGGCAAGACGAAATCACAAACCATCATCCGCAAAGGGGCCATCGTGGGCTTGAAACTGACCATTCGACATTGTCTCTTCGGTAGCTGCGCGCTGTTGCTCCTTGCGCCCGCGTGCGCGACGTCGTCGAAGACCGCGAAGCCTTCTTCTGCGCCAGCCTCGCAGAAGAGGTTCGCATCGAAGTCGGCTGCGAAATCATCGAGCGACAACACGAAGAACACCAAAGCAGCGGATTCCGCCAAGGCGGCGCAGGCGAAGAAGCCACCGCCACCGCCGCCCGAGCCCGATCTGCCATCCCGTCTCCCGCACCCGCTCCATTGCCCCATCCCTTCCGAGGTGCCGGCAGACACCGAACTCACGATCCGCTGCGCAGTCAGGCCCGCCTTGGCCACCCGATCGGTTGTTGTTTCCTACCGGCTCTCGGGGACTGAGCACTTTTCCACGACGGATGCGACCCGCTCGCCCAAGGGTTGGTACGTGGTTGCCATCAAGGCTAGTGAGGTACGGGGCAGCTCGTTGCAGTTCTACGTCCAGGCGTACAACGGGAACAACAGGATGGTGGCCTCCAGTGGCAACGACGAGAGTCCGAATATCGTGCTCATCCGGAAAGCCAGCACGGGAACCGGCGGGCCGGACCAGCCTGTGGCGGAGGAGGACCCGCTGGCCCGCATTCAGAAGGAGCGCGCGGCCGAAAACGGGGAGAGCAATGAAGTCCGTCGGCGGCCACCGGGGAGAGTGTGGGTGGCGATGGGAATGGGCTCAGGCTACGGCTGGTTCCCGACCCAGGTTACGGATGTCTACAAGGCGAAGGCAACCGGGTGGGCAACGGGCGGCATCCTGCACCTGCTGCCCGAGATTGGCTATCAGTGGACCGATCATATCGCGTTTTCCTTGCAGGGGCGCTTGCAGTTCGTGTACACGCAGACCGGTTCTGGGAGTCTCCAAGCCGAAGGGCCGAAGACTTTTGCCTGGGCCGTGCTCGGTCGTGCCTATCTGTTTTCCGACAGACTCTTCGGGCCCGCGAGCAACCTGCAGATATTCGGGACTGGCAACCTGGGTTACGGCACAGCCTTTCGTCTCTACGTGGCACCCGCCGCCAAGGGCGGCTTTATAAACAGCGATACCGTGAGCGGCGGTCCCCTTGCGGTCGGAGTGGGCGGCGGTGTGGCCTACCACTTCACCAACACTCTCGCGCTCGCTGCCGAACTGCGTGCTCTTGCTGGCGTGTGGAACTTCGCCACCGTGATCGAGGCTGGGGCGTCGGTCCAGTGGGCCTTCTGGTCCCCGGGTGAGCATCGCGCTGCCGCGGCTGCGCCCGAAATTGCGCCCGAGACTGAATACACTCCGCCCGACTAGAACTCGCCAGCGGCGGGTGGCGGGACGCCGCTACATCTCGTCCAGAATCTGCCGGACGACCTCGGCAGCAGGCTTGCCCCGCGGGGTGTAGCTGGTGGTCGCTCGACCACCCCAGCCGTACCAGTTCCACACGTACAGGCCGGCCAGGCGCGAGGGGGGCTGCCCGCGTGCGGTCCAAGCCTGTCGAAAGGCTTGGAAGGCGCGCGCTTGTTCGTCCACGTCGGGCACGCCACCTTGGACTTCGTCCCAGGGTGCAGCGGTCGCGCCGGTGCGCGAGCGGTAGCCCAATTCGGTCAACACCAACGGCTTCGCGTGGGCGCTCAGATTGAACTCGATTTCGCGCCGCAAGCTACGCCAGCGCGCAGTCAGTGCAGGCAGGTCGCTGGGGCCGTCGTTCTCGCGCAGGTTGAAGTAGGCGACCACGCCGATCTCGTCCACCAGGTCATAAAGCCGTGCGTGCTGATAGTGGTCCCAGTTGGCGGAATACATGAGCGTGCCCGTGAAGAGGGCGCGCATGCGTTCAACCAGGGGGCGCCAGCGCGCCAGATCGCCGTCCAGCGACGACAGCTCACTGCCCACTACCAGGCGCGAGGCGCCGGTCAGCGCGCCCAGCGAGGCGAGGTCAGCCAGCAGGGCGCCGTAGCTGGCGAACCACGCGTCCCGATCCGCGGGCGCCAGGGTGCCCCGCCATTCCTTGGGGCTGCGCGGCTCGGACAACCGCACGATGGGGAACAGGGTGACCTCCAAGCCGGCCCGGCGCGAGAGCCGAATGGCATCCGCGATGGCTTCCAAGGTGGGCGACAGTCGCGTGTGCAGTTTCAATGCGGTCGAGGCTCCGTTGCTTTGGTACAAGGGTACGACCAAGGAAACATGGGTCGCACCCAGGGCCGCGATCTCCTGGAGCAAGGGCGCGTAAGAAAAGCTGATGTCCTCGGCGAATAGGCCCAGCGCCACCCCGCGCTGTTTGACATCGGCCGCCTCTGGTCCAGGCGCGGTCTCAAACGACGACGAGTTGGCTGACTCGCCCGGCTGGCTGTGTGCCGGCAGCGAGCGCGCGGCGGGAATGCGCCAGGCCATGGCCAGCAAGACGATCAGCGCAAACCCAGTCAGGGCCGCGAGGGCTGGACGGGAAACCATGGCTGCCCAGTCTACCGTGGGCGCGCGCGTTTCGCCCTTCGCAGGTCGGACAAGAAATGAAAATCCGTGGTAGACCGGCGCGATGGCAGCGCCGACTCGCTTTGATCGCGTGCTCGCCATTTTGGCCGACGGGGCGCGCTGGGATGTGCTGGAACGCATGGCGCTGGCAGGCGATATGCCAACCCTGCGCCAGCACTTCGTCGACTGCGGTGGCTTGCGTCCCGCCACCTCGGTGTTTCCCACGGTCAGCGGCCCGGCCCACTTGCCTCTGCTGTCCGGCCTGCATCCGGGGCGCGCCAATCTCCCCGGCATTCGTTGGGCCGAGCGCCCCGTGGGCCAGCGCGGCCGCTTCCTGTTTCGCACGCGCTCGTACATGGCGCCCTGGCGCGCGGCCAAACTGGAACGCGACATCCCGTCCACGGTGCGCACGCTCTTTCACCACCTACCTGGACTGGCCGACGTGAACACCTGGTTCGTGCGTGGCTGCCCGTCGCGCGCACGCATGACCCGCTTTTCCAAGGGCGCGAGCTTTGTGAAAGCGCTGGCCACCAGCGACTGGTATGCGTCGAACTTGCAGGCCGAGTCGGCGGTGGGGCGCGCCTGGCAGCGCGGTTTCCCGTCGGTGTATGCCGTGTTTCCGGCCATCGACGAATTGGGGCATCGCTTCGGACCACTGACTGAACAATGCTACGAAGCCTACCGCCGCTTTGATGCCAGCCTGGGTCGCCTGATCGAGGAGTTGCATCAGCGCGGTAGCTTGGCGCGCACGCTGGTCGTGATCACCTCGGACCACGGCCAGACGGGAACTCACACCCACGTGGACATCGACGACCTCATGCGGCCCCTGTATCCGCGCACGTTGGTCTATCCCAAACTGTGGCGTCACCTGTTCTCGGCGCAGGCAGCGGCCATGGTTTCGGGAAACTCGATGGCCAACCTCTATTTGCAGGGCGAGACCGGCTGGCAGGAACGACCTGACTTCGAGGCGGCCGGCCAGAAGCCGGCTGATCTGGTGGCCGCGTTGCTTGCCCATCCCGCCATCGCCCATGTGATCTACCGACGCGCCCCTGGGGTCTATGTTTTGGCGGGAAACGTGGGCAGGGCGGTGGTCGATGCGCGGAGCATTTCGGCCGACGACGCGACCCCGTCGGCCCGCATGGGATTCTCCGTCGAGGGTGAGAACCCGCTGGGCTACGGTGCCTTGCCTGATCGCATGACCCGTGACGAGGTGGCTGCCCTGACTGCCGGCACGGGGTTCCCCGATACACCCTGGCAGCTGGTGGAGTTCTTTCGCTCGCCCCGTGCCGGTGATCTGGTCGTGTGCGCCCGCGCTGGGTTCGACCTGCGCTCGCGTTTCGAGTACCAGCCGCACAACGGCTCGCATGGGGCGCTGGAACGCGACCACATGCTGGTGCCGGCCGCAGTCAACGCGCGCTGGGCGAGCGATCGCCCCTTGTGCACGACCGATCTTTTTCCCACCATACTTTCAGCGCTGGGTTTGCCTGTGCCCGCGGGGCTTTCTGGCCGGAGCGTCGAACTGACTCGCTAGATCCGCCGCCTCCAATCGTCGGAGATTGCACGGCGGCTTGAGCTCAGCTAGCGTGAATCACCCGATGCAACACAACGCCACAGCTTGGGTCCTGGGCCTGTCGTTGCTGCTCATCGCGCCGGGCGTTGCGGCCGAGCGTCCATCCTACAATCGCCGCACCGGCCTGCTGGAGGTGCCCCTGCAAGGGCTGCGCAAAGCGGCCGCACGCGGCGATCGGGCCGAGCTCGCCCGTTGGGCGGCGCGCATCGGCGTGGCACGATTGGCGAAGGCCTTGGCTGACCCGGATCACAGCCTGGCCCTGGCCGCGCTCGACAGCGTGGTCTACTTGCCGGAACGCCTGCTGCTGCTCGACGGCGTGCTGGCTCAGTGCAATTCGCGTGACGCGCAGCTGGGCGAGCGAGCCCTGCGCACCACAGGTGCGCTGCTGGGTGACGCCGATGTAGGCCTTCTCGACGCGTGGGAAGTGCCGGATGAGGTCGCTGAGCGTGCGTGTCGCGTGCTGGCCGCGGCGGCTGGCAGGCAGGATCGTGCAATCGAGGTGCGGCTGGCTGCCCTGCAAAGCTTGGCCGACGCCAACCCGATCTGCGCTGGTAGGAACGACCTCACGGCTCTCATGCATGATCCTTTGTCTGACATACGCCGCGCCGCCATCCTTGTCCTGCCGCCCAGCGGTGTGCGCACGTCGTCGGCTTTGCGCGAGGCGAGCAAGGATGCGAACCCAGGCGTGGTGGCGGCCACGGGCGTGGCCCAGTGCCGGCAGCAGCTCGCCCCGCGTGCCAAGCCCACGCCGTCGTCCACACCGGTCCGGCCTTGGCGGGAGCTGGTGCTGGCGCCGAGCACACCGGCAGAAGACGCAGCCGAGATGCTTTCCTGCCTGGCCGATTCCAGCGATCCCACCGATGCCAAGGCCCTGCAAGAGCTGCGCGGCAAGGGAAGCCCTCTGCTGCGCGACCTCGCCAAGCCTGTGGCCGATCATCCCTGATGCCGGCGCAGATGCCACAAGAGTCAGAATTCACTTGTTCACGCGGCGGTCAGGAGTACGCTGAGTCCAGAGAACGCATGGCGCTGCTGGCAGGCCAGCTTTTTGGCAATTACCGCATCGTCCGGCTACTCGGCGAAGGCGGGTTCGGGGAGGTGTATCTTGCCGAGAACCCGCTCATCGAGCGTCGCGCCGCCGTCAAGGTCCTGCACAAGACCCTGGCGCAGGATGCGGAGTTGGTTCGGCGTTTTCTCAACGAAGCGCGGGCGGCCAGTGCCATCCGTCATCGCAACATCATCGA
>PMLB01000199.1 GCA_003158735.1 Myxococcales bacterium
CTCTAGGGTTGAAGTTGCATGCGGGAGCCAGTCATAGCTGACTGATCGCTGTTCAAGGCAGCGCAGCCCGAACAGCTACCGCCCGGGTCGCAATGGGGATGCTCGTTGACGACAGCCCCTTGGCGCGCGCGGTGAGCTTGAGCGTGCCCGGCTCTTTCGAGGATTGCACGATGATCTGGGCCAGGCCATTGAAGACGCTGCGGCTCCAGGCCACCTTTGCGGGGTTGTCCTGCAGGCGCAAGGCCACGCCTTTGTTGAGGCCGGCCACGGGGCCGTAGTTCGCCAGGGTGACCGCGAGGACGTTTTCACCGGCGCGCAGTAGTTTCCTCACGTCGTAGACCGAAGCGGCGCGCGAGTCGCCCGCGCTGCCGATCTTCTGCCCATTGAGGAAGACCGCGACGCCGCCGTCGATCTTGCCGAACCAAAGTTCAACTACAGGCATGGCCAGATCCTTGGCGGAGACCTGGAAACGCGTGCGAAAGACCGCCCTGTCGTGCAGCCCGAGCGGACCCTGCTCCTTGTTCACATCGGCGGCCTGCCAACCGGAGTCGTCGAATTTCTCCGCGACCTCGGGAATGCTCGCATCGTAGGGGTTGATTCCCTTCTTGTAGCGCCAGCCGTTGATGGGAAGCGAACGAGACGCTGCGGTGGGGACAAGTGTGTCAGGCTCGTGGGAGCCTGGGTCGCCGTTGCCCACGCCGAGAATGCGGCCAGGGCCTTCCAGCTCGAAGCTGATGGGATGGTTCGCCACCGGGACGACGCGGCCCTTTTCATCGACAACCGCCACAGTGATGATAGAGACATCCTCGCCGTTGGCTTCAATCTCCGTCCGGCCTGGGTGCAGCTGCACGGCCGCAGGTGCGCCGGTGGTCTCGATCCTTTCCTCGGCGACGACCTTGCCGGCCTTGCTGCCCTTGGCGGACAGTATGCCGGGCGCGTATTTCACCTTCCATTTGAGCTGCGAGTCGCGCTGCATGGCCTGCTTGCCGAGGCTCTGGCCATTGAGAAAAAGTTCGACCTCGTCGCAATTGCTCAGCGCGCGGACGTCGATCATCTGCCCCTCTTTGCCGGGCCAATTCCAGTGCGGAAGCAAGTGCAACACCGGCGTGTCCTGCCACCACGAGCGGTAGTACCAGAAATTGTCTTTGGCGAACCCGCAGGTATCAAGGATACCGAAGTGCGAATTGATACAGGGCCAGTCGTACGGTGTCGGCTCACCCCGGTAGTCGAAGCCCGTCCACACAAATCCGCCCGACAGCCAGGGGCGTGCGTCGTAGAAGGTCCACCAGGCCTGCGCGTTGTTGGCCCATTCCGGGGCATTGTCATCGTAGGCGCTGACGTAGCCACGCACGGGATCGTTGGCGTAGATGCCGCGCGTGCCCACTGTGCTGCCCTGTTCGGTGCCAAGGTTGGGCTGATGCGGATGGGCCGCGTGGTAGGCGTCGGCATCCTGACCAATGTGGTAGTTCCAGCCGCGCACCTCGATGACCTCGTTGATGCCGGCGAATTCATTGCCCACCGGCGCCGCGTAGGTCAGCGGACGGGTGGGATCGAGGCGACGGATCGCGGCCTGCATGACTGCGGCTACGCGCTTGCCCGCGGGCGTGCCTTGCGTGCCCCACTCCTCGTTGGCCAGCGACCAGATGAAGACGCTGGGGTGATTGCGGTCGCGCTTGATGAGGCTTTCGAGATTGTCAGCATTGGCGGCATCACTACCCAGCAGGCGATTCTCGTCCATCACCAACATGCCCAGCCTGTCGCAGGCTTCGAGCAGTTCGGGCGTCGGCGGATTGTGCGAGGTGCGATAGGCATTGCTGCCCATCTCCTTGAGCCGCGCGATGCGGAAGTCCTGGAGCTGGTCGGGCATGGCCGCGCCCACGCCCGCGTGGTCCTGATGGTTGCAAGTGCCCTTGATGACGTAAGGACGGCCATTGAGCAAAAATCCCTTTTGCGCCTCGAAAGCCACCGTCCGGATGCCAAAAGGCGTCTCGATGCGGTCTATTGTCTTCCCACCTTCCACGACGGTGGTCACAAGCTTGTAGAGTTTCGGCGTCTCAGGCGACCATAGTTCAGGCTTGTCGACCGTGCTTTCGTACCGAATCGTGGTAGTCGCCGCCCCGGAGACGCGCGCCGTCTTCCGGCCCCGCGCACGCACCTTGCCGTCGGGCGCGAGCACCTGCCACTCGACCACCACAGACGCTGGCGCGGGCTGTGTATTGCGCAGCTCGGTTTGTACCTGCACTTTGGCTGGACCGGTCGGCGTGTTGTTCGCGAAACTGCTCGTGACGAAGATACCGTCGGGCGCGATAGCGACGGGAGCGGTCTTCACCAGCCAAACATGGCGATAGATGCCCGCGCCTTCATAGAACCATCCTTCGGTCTGTGTCGCATCGACGCGAACCGCGACCAGGTTGCTTTCACCGAAATTCGCCACGTCGGTAATGTCGTAGCGGAAGCTGGTGTATCCGCTGCCGTGATGGCCAACAAACCAGCCATTCACGAAAACCGTGCAGTCGCGAAATACGCCATCGAATTCCAGCCAAACCCGACGGTTGCCATCTTCCTTTGCAAGATTGAACGTGCGCCGATACCAACTGACGCTGTTCTGCGGAAAGGCGGTGCCCAACGCCTTGAATCCATGCGAGCCGTCGGCCTTGGCGTCGAAGGGAAGTTCGATGGCCCAGTCGTGGGGCAGCTGGACCTGGCGCCAGCTCGCATCGCTGTAGTCCATACTGGCCGGACCATAACCCGCGCCGGCTTTCGAGAGACCCTGGCCAATGCCCCAATCATTACCCAGATGGAATTTCCAGCCGAAATCCATCAACAAACGCTCACGTGGGCTGGGCGCGGAAGCTTGGGAATTCGCGGCGTTGGCGATAGCCGGAATTGTGAGGAGAGAGACCACCAAGAGGAATTGGAGATGTTTCATCGTTTGAACCCACTAGAATGAATGATCGCGATTCGGATTTGCACCACAGAGATCACAGAGACGGATCGGAAGTAAGCTGGGGTTAGGACTCGGATCCGGAACCCTTTCCTTCCGGCCTCTGTGGCCTCTGTGCTCTCTGTGGTGAAACTCCTCTCCCGCGAAAGGCCAACCAGAGCATCACGGCGCCAAATGCGATTTGCACCAGGCCCCAGGCAAGATTGATGTTTATGCCGAGGGAGTGGCTTTGGTAGATCGCCGGGTCGGAGAACAGGCCGAAGATGGCCAAGATGGCGCCAAAGACGACAAAGAGGAGACCGATGGGAATTCTGACGTCGAGGTGCATGGCGGTTACCAGAATAGAAGGTTGAGGACGACGGCGAGGGCCAGCACGATGCTGCCGAGCAAAGCCGGGCGCTGCCACCAGCGGGCATCGCGTTCCTTGATCTTGGAGGTGAGGGAATAGACCAACCCGCCCAGCTCCTCGTCGGTTTTTTTCTGGCGGGTGGCTAGTGAAATGAGGATGGTCGCGATAAAGCAGGTCGACCAGGCGAAGATCGCGGTCCAAAAGTTTTGCGCCATTTCGCTCGGGTAGACGTGGACCGCGCCCAGCCAGCCGCCCTTGATGCCAACCGTGGCACCGTGAGGCAGGGAAAGTCCGTGATGGATGGCGGCAGCCACAGTGCCCGCTATCAGGCCGAAAAATGCGCCGTGGCCGGTGGTGCGCTTCCAGAACATGCCCA
>PMLB01000377.1 GCA_003158735.1 Myxococcales bacterium
GGACTTCGGGCGGCGCGGGGGCTTCGGGCGGTTCGAGAGCCTCGGCTGGTTCGGGGCCTTCAGGCGGCTCGGGGGCCGCGGCAGGCTCGGCGGCCTCGGCTGGCTCGGGAGGCAGCGGCAGCATCGTGGTGCCAATTCAACCTGGCCAGCCCGGCAATCCCGACGGTCATTGTGCGATTCCCACCGATGCTCAACTCGAGGACGTGTCGAGTCCAACCGCAGTCATAGGCACGGGTACGCCGGATAGCTGCACCGCCGACGCATTCATCGCCGCGGTCGCGGCAGGCGGCATCATCACGTTCAACTGTGGTCCGGATCCAGCGACCATCACGCTGACCAAACCAGCCAAGGTGTTCAACGACAAAGGCCCGAAGATCGTCATTGATGGCGGGGGCAAGGTCATCCTCAGCGGGGGCGGCACCACGCGCATTCTCTACATGAACACCTGCGACCAGAATCAGGTCTGGACCACCAGCCACTGCGACAATCAGGAGACGCCCCAGCTCACGGTGCAAAACCTGACCTTCGCCAACGCCAACTCCAAGAACGAAAGCAAGTACGACGGTGGCGGCGCCATCTATGCCAGCGGGGGGCGTCTCAAGGTCATCAATTCGCGTTTCATGAACAATGTGTGTGCCGACAGCGGCCCCGATGTGGGTGGCGCGGGAATCCGTGCCTTCGAACAATACAACAATCTGCCGGTCTACGTGGTCAGCAGCACCTTCGGCGGGTCCGACGGCGCTGGCAACGTATGTTCAAACGGCGGCGGCATCAGCAGCATCGGCGTGTCGTGGACCATCCTGAACAGCCTGTTCAGCTACAACCACGCCATAGGCAACGGCGGCAACCCAGCGACCTCGGGCACGCCCGGCGGTGGCAGCGGCGGCGCCGTCTACAATGACGGCAACACCATGACCCTCAGCCTGTGCGGCACGCACATCGAGTACAACCAGGTGAATGCGTTCGGCAGCGCGATCTTCTTCGTCACCGACGATCACACCGGCAACATCGTCATCGACAGCTCGATGATCACCAACAACATCGGCGGCTCGTGGTACCCGCAACACCCGCAGATTTCCGAGTTCGACGACACGCCGACCACCGTTACCAATTCGACCATACAGTGAATGGACTGGCGACTTACGCCGCGGCCCGGTGGCTCCGGCCAGGCTGCACCGCGGAGATGAAGGTCACGCTCTGGTACTTCTCCTCGGTGCGCCGGAGCAGGTACTCGGTCTCGAACAAGACCAGCGGCCGACCTTCTACATCGACCACGCAGCTCTGCCGGCCGGGCAGCTCGAGTTGGTCGAAGTCGATCCCGTCACCTTCGATCCAGCGCGCGAAGCGGTAGGGCAGACGATCGAACCCGATGCGCACGCCGTATTCGCCGCGCAGGCGGTGCTCGACGACTTCGAACTGCAGCGCGCCCACCGCACCCAGGATCGGGTCGCGTTCCATGCGCTGCCGATCGTAGAACACCTGCACCGCCCCTTCCTCTGACAGCTGTTCCAGCCCCTTCTTGAGCTGTTTTCGCTTGAGCGGATCGTGGAGGCGCACGCGCACGAAATGTTCCGGCGAAAAGCGCGGGATGCCCTCGAATTCCAGCGGCTGCGCTTCGCACAGGCTGTCGCCGATGCGCAGAACCCCCGGATCCCACAGGCCCACGATATCGCCGGAAAAGGCCTCATCCACCACGGTGCGCGTCTGGGCCATGAACTGCACCGAGCGGGAGAGCGTCAGAGTCTTGCCCGTGCGCACATGCTGCACATCCATGCCGCGCACGAAACGGCCGCTGCAGATGCGCACGAACGCGATGCGATCGCGGTGCTGGGGATCCATGTTGGCCTGGATCTTGAAAACGAAGCCCGAGAACGCGGGCTCGTCGGCGGCCAGGGGTCCGGCCGAGGTCATGCGCGTGCGCGGCGCCGGTGCCAGATCCACGAAGTGATCCAGCAGGGGTTCCAGCCCGCAGTTGGTCATGGCGCTGCCGAAAAAGACTGGCGTGATCTGACCGGCGAGGAAACCCTCACGGTCAAAGGGCGTGCCGGCCGTATCCAGCAGGGCCACATCATCGCGCAAACGATCCATCTGGCTTTGCCCGAGAATCTGCAGCAGCTCGGCGTCGTCCCAGCTCGCCGGGCGCATCTCGCCCCGGCGGCTGCCGCTTGACCCTTGGAAGACCTGCAGCGACCGGGTCCAGCGATCGACTAGCCCCACGAACGAGCGACCGAATCCGATCGGCCAATTGGCCGGGCTGCACGGAATGCCGAGCACGCGCTCGATCTCGTCAAGAAGTTCGAATGGATCCTTTCCGTCCCGGTCCAGCTTATTGACGAAGGTCACGATGGGGATGCCGCGCATGCGACAGACCTGGAACAGCTTGATGGTCTGCGGCTCCACGCCCTTGACGCAATCAATGAGCATGATGGCGGTGTCGGCGGCCGCAAGCGTGCGATAGGTGTCCTCGGAGAAGTCGTTGTGGCCGGGCGTGTCCAGCAGGTTCATCTGTCGGCCGGCGTACTCGAACTGCAGCACGCTGCTCGAAACCGAAATCCCACGCTGCCGCTCGATGTCCATCCAGTCACTGGTGGTCTGCCGCCCATCGCCCCGGCTGCGCACCGAGCCCGCCACGTGCAGCGCGCCCCCATAAAGCAGCAGCTTCTCCGTCAAGGTGGTCTTGCCCGCGTCAGGGTGCGAGATGATGGCAAAGGTGCGCCGGGCCGCAATCTCGGCCCGCAAGCGATTCAACTGCTCGTCCATGGGGGTGGGTAGAGTAGCAGGAGAATGGCGCCTATGCGCGAACGAGATCGACGATGTCGGACTGGCGGCGCCGTTCAGGTCTGCAAGGCGCGGCCATCGATGCTGGTGGTCTAGTCTGACGCTGTTTCGCTAGATTCGGAATCTTCCGAATCGCTTGCCCCATCAGAAGACCCATCAGCAGACTCGGAATCCTCCGAATCGCTTGCCCCGTCGGAAGACCCGGAACAGGAGCGACCCGCATCCGGGGCGCAGCAAAAGCCCGGTTCCTGGCCAGCGCCGACCACGCAGCGGTACCCCAACGGGCAGCCATTGTCGTCGTGGCAGATGAGGGTGCTGGGGTCGACCGTGGGGTTGTACTTGCAGGCGGAAACACCAGACAGGAGCAGGGCCGACGCGACAAGAAAAACCTTTCCACGCCCCATGACCTAAAAACTCCCCTGCATGACGGCGCCGGTTCCGCCCGGCAACAGCACGGGCAAGAAGCTCAACGAATCGGCAGCAGGCGCGTGGGCATCCCGGTAGCCGAGGTAGTAGAGAAATCCGCCGTCCACGAGCAAAGCCGCGCCCAGGGTGTAGCCCATCCACTGCAGATTCGAGTAACGCCGGCCGCGATCGTCCTTGCTTCTGCTGTAGGTGTGCTGGGCGTTGTCGGACGTGACCTGGTTGGCGATGCTCCGGGCCGTCAGACTGAAAACCACGCCGGTGACAATGCCCGCAGCCCCAATGGAGCCAATCACGATTCCCCCCAAGCGCAGTCCGGCGCCGCGGGAGTCCGCCGACGGCTGGGCCGGCGTGGCCTGGGCAACGCCGGCCGGGGCGGCAGCCGCCACGGGCTTGTCTGGGGCCGCGGGCGCGGGAACCGCGGGAAATGCGGGCTGGGCCTCGGCCGGGATGCTGGAGGCCTGAGTCTCTTGCGTAGCCGCCTGTTGCGCACGGGCTGGGACGGTTGCCAGCAGGAATGCGCAGGCCAGTGCTCCTGCTAGCACCCCGCGCAGCCGGGGCCGCAACGAAGTTGCCATCGTCCTGGCAGCGTGGGGAACAACCATTTTCAGTCGCTCATTTGAGCGTGGAGGTCGGTCCGTGTCAATACCTCGAATCGTGGATACCCGAGCTAGCCGAAACTGCGGGCGAACAGGGCGTCGATGGCGGCACGCCCATTCGCCTCAAGAAAGCGCGTGCCCGTTCCACAGAACAGGGGCTGGCGAATGATGGGGTCGGCTGCGCCTTCCCAGACTTCGCCACTCCAGCGGAACCACGCGGAGCGCACTTGGTCGAACACGTAAACCGGCTTGTTGAACATGCGCGCGTACTCGGCGGCGATGCCCGTGCCGCCGGTCACGGTGTCGTCCTGATTGATCTTTCCGACGACGAAGATCTCCTGCCCGTTCTGCACCTGGTGCCAGATGGTCTGCAGAATGCTGCGGAAGATGGGGGTGTCGGGATACTTGCGGTGCATGAGCTTGCTGAGGTAGCCGAGGCTGACATCGCCGTGGCGCAATTCGGCCCGGGTCAGCACGCGTCGGCCGCGTTGGCGCGCGGGGTTGTGTCCCTCAAAGGTGAAATTCACTTCGTCGATGCCGTAGCGTTCCGCCGCGGCCCCGAACGTCGCCTCGGCGCCAGTTGCGGCGCCGCTAAAACAGATGCAGTCCTCGCGCTTCATTTTCGGTAGTCCTGGTTATAGTGCCGCCGTGGTCCGTCAGCGAAACCTCGGCACAGCAGGGCACGATGGTCCATGGCCCGCAGCGCGCGGGAGGATGTCCGATGGAATGGTCAAGGTCAACCAACAGCGAAGCAACGGCCTGGCCGGCTGCCGCAGTCTCACATTTTGATCAGCGCGGTCTCCCTTCTCTTGCGATTGCCTCGTCCCGCGGCCACTTCAGGGCGATCCCTCTTTCGCCAGGCGCGCCAGGGACTTGCCCTGAACGGACCAGATGGTCAACTGGGCAAGAGCGAATCGGTATTCGCTCTCGCCTGGCAACGACGTCTCGATGGCGGCGCGGTACCAGTCGTGCGCTTCGTCCAACTTGCCCAGCCCCTGGGCGCGCGCACCGAGGTAGAAGGCCACCTCGCACGACTGACTCGGGGTGGTTCCGCGCAGAGCGGTG
Organism: Myxococcales bacterium; assembly: GCA_003158735.1. Taxonomy (GTDB): domain Bacteria; phylum Myxococcota_A; class Polyangia; order Fen-1088; family Fen-1088; genus Fen-1137. Next base: position 4,866 of record PMLB01000377.1, read on the forward strand.
CCGGCCGCCTCGTCTTCCAGGCCCATGACCGCCCGGCCGAGCAGATAGTAGCGCGCATCTCCAGGCAAGGCGAAGTGCTGCTTGAGCGTCTCCAGGTGACGCGAGGGCGAGTGCCACTGCGCGGCCACGGCTCGGAAAAGCCACAGCACGTCGCGGGCCTCGCCCGGTCCCGGCTCGTCGAGCAGCCAGAGCGGCTCCTCTTGGTGGTCCGCGATCGCGCGCGCCGCAATCTGGCCCGGCGCGCCGGCAAGCCGTTCTCGCCCCCACGCCTCGGCCGCCGCGTCCCCTTTCGCCGCGCGTACCACATCGAAATTGCGGATGGTGGCCAGCATGCGCGCATTGGGCTCGGTCAGCTTTTCCATGAACGCGACGGCCAGTTTCGCATCGCTTTTGCCCAGAGCCTCGATGAACGCGGCCTGGGCGTCGTTCCCCAGACCGGCCTTGAGGATCTCTTGCATGGCTGCCTCGATGCCAGGAGTCTTGTCTTGCACGAACACATTCACGAAACACCGGGCCACGGCGCCGTGGTAGTCGAGGGTGCGCAAAGTGCTCTGCTTCAGAATCCGGGCAGCATCGGCCGGCTTGCCCAGGCGCCACGCGACCTCGGCCAGGGCAGTGGTGGCTCCGATACCAGGATAGCGCGCGGCGGCTGCTTCGGCCATGGCCTGCGCCTTCTCTGCCTGTCCCGTGATCGCGTAGAGCATGGCAGCCTCCCGCATGGCACCGCCCTGACCGCTGCTCACGGCCGGCTCGATGGCGCGCAGAGCTTCCTGGTTCTTGCCCAGCCTCTGCAACGCCTGTGCGAGATATCTGCGCACGGTGACGCCGTCTAGCCCGCGCGGGTCGGGATGACGGTCCAGCCACGCGCGCGCCAGCCGCACGATGTCCGCGTGGCGTTGGTTGGTATGGAGAACGTCCATGAGGCAGGCAAGCGCGTCCGCGCTTCCCGTGTCGCGTGCGGCCGCTGCCTCCATCTCGCGCAGGGCCGTGGCGAGCGGGGCAAGGCCCAGCTTCACGCGAGTCTCCAGAAGCCGGATACGGCCGCAGGCGTCCAGTTGTGGGAGCGCCAGCGCGGCGTCGATCAGGGCCGGATCACCCGTGTGCGTGGCCAGGAACTCGTGGACGCCGGGAAACGCCCCCGGCGCAACCTCTGTCACGCTCCGGTACATGCGTTCGAGCATGCGCAAGTCGGGCAACTTCTTCGCAATGTCACCGGCAAGGACACGGTCGGCCGGGCGGGTATCGAGGCGAGACACCACGGCCCGGGCCGCTGCATAGGTCGCCGGGTTCGCCCAGTCGATCCGGTTCTGGATCTCGTAGAAGACATCGGTGAGGGCTAGCCCGCCTATGCCGGGCAACGCCTGAACATTCTCGAGCAGCTTCCCCGTCACGTCTTGCCCGGAATCGGACGCCACCAGGTAGTCGAACCAGCGTTTGAAAGTGCTCGCCGTCGGCCCGGCATCTGTGGCCAGTGAGCGAGCGAACGACGCCGACGCCGGATTCGAGGCCAGGGTGTGCAGATAGTCGCGACCCTTGGACCGCAGCGCGGTGAACATGGACCCTCGGTAATAGGCCCCGACCGCATCTGCGACCGGGTCCGTCTTGGAGCCGGCCATGGACGACACCGCCTCGTCGAAGGCCGGAAGGGCCTTGCCAGGCTCGACGCCAAGCCGGCCGAGGATGGTCTGTTCGGGGTCACTGGGCAGCGCGCGTGCTCTGACCGCCTGCTCGGCCCGTGATCCGCCCGAGTCGCGGAACGCGGACAGCAGGACAAGGGCCGGCGCGTTGCCCGCCAGCGATCGTCGCAACTTGAAGTCGCCCCACACGACTTTTGCCAGCACCACGGGCACGGCGGCGGCATAGTCCGCAAGCCGTGCCTGCTCCCAGCGCTGGGCCTCGTCGTAACGTCGACTGAGCAGCAAGCGCCGCATCCACAAGAAGCGGGCGGTGGTGTCGCTCGCGGATTCTGCCGCCAACGCCTCCAGACGCGCGTCATCAGACAACAGGTAAGCGCGCGCGGAGCTCGTCTTGGCCATCTGCGCGGCCATGCGCTGGGCTGCACCCCGGTAGCCCAGCGCGAAGGCGAGCAGACCTCGCTGCGCGTTCTGCGCGCGTCCGAGGGCCTCGTCGAGCGCGGTGGCCGCCCAGGCCGCTGCCAGCAAGCGGTCAGCGGCCTGCATGGCGTCGAGCACCTGGAAAGCCAAGGACACCAGGCCCACGCTCAGATGGTGAATCCCCTGCGCGCGCTGGGCCGGCTGCCCCCACAGCTTGGCACCCAGACGCGTGGCGCGCACCGCTGCCTCGTCGAAGAGAAGCTCGGCCGAATCGCTCGGCGCCGTATCCCGGATGATGGGATGGGCGGCAAGCTGTCGACGGGCCCACGCCACCAATAGGGCATGGGCCTCGTCGAAATCGGGCAACTCCGCCAGAGAGCCAACCTCGACTGCACCTGCCCGTATCTGCCAACCGTTCTTCCACGTGGCAGACGGAAGCTGTGCCAGCGGCGCGCCGACCAGGGCGGCTGTGACCGCCACGGCCTCAACCATGCGCCTATCAAGCGACAGGCGATACGCACTTTGCAGCGCCTCTCGGGTGGCGGCCAGGCTCTCGCGCACGAACACCGCCGGCACCGCGCGCGCCGGGCCGCCCGGATCCAGGCCCGGAATCGGGGCCGGTTTGGGGGCGGCACTGGGCTTCTGGCAAGTCGCCAGGTTGACGACCACGGTGCAAGCAAACACGAGACGCGCACAACCGAACACAGACGCCATGCGCCAATAATACACCTGAGCACAGCATCCTCAAGCGCCAGTTCGCATGAGAAGGCGTACAATCGTAGCTGACAGGGGAACGATCAGACTGGAGGGGCGTTGATCCAGACAGGAGGTGACGACCATGACCATCCTGGACGGCAAAGCGCTTCTGCAACACGGCCAGTTGCTCGCATGCCGGCACGCAGGCCGCATCGGCCTCGAGGCCGCGCAGGATCTGGGCTCGGAGGCGATTCTGCGCGTGGTCGGCTCGCCCGCGCCGGACGGCCGCATGGAACCCTGGCTCGAACGCGTGTTTCGCAACCTGCTCGTCGATCGCTGGCGTCGCCAGAAACCGGCGCCGCTGGACCTGGATGACTTCTCCGCGCTTTCCAGCGACGGCACGCCCGAGGAAGCGGCCCTGGCCGGAGAGCGACGACAGCTCGTGCGCCAGTCGCTGGCCCAGCTGCCTCGCGATCTGCGCCGCGCCCTTCTCTCGCGCTACTACGGCGGCATGAGTGCCGAGTCAACCGCCGGTCGCCTGGGCGTCGCGCCCGCCACCGTGCGCACGCGCATCCACCGCAGTCTGCGCCGCCTGCGCGACATGCTGGGCGGGTTGCGCGCGCTGTTTCCGCCCCTCTTCGTGGACATGGGCGCCAAGGCCGGCAGCCTGGCGCTGGTTCCGGTACTTGCCGCGGCCGTGGTCGCTGTGCAACTCCCGTCGCGCTCGACCGCATCATGGGATGTGCGGCCCACGGTGCCGACTGTGGAACACAGTCGCCGATTCGCTCAAGTCGGCAGCCTGCGGAGCGAGACAAGCCAGTCACGGGCTACGGCGCCCAGCGCCGCGACTCCCGACGAGCCCCGAGCGCGCCTGCAGCCTAAGGCCCCAGTTCAGGGGCCGCCCTCGCCGTCGGCCGCCCCTGTCAAGGTCATCGACTTCGATCGGGCCGACGATGTCGAAGGCGACCGCCTCGATCCCGATGGCGTGCTGATCTTCGTGCCAGCAGGCGTGAAGTACGACTCCCTGATTGAAGTCCCCACAAATTTCGCAGCTTCCTTCCAGAAAATGATCGAAGATCGGCTGTAGCCCAGCTCAGGCTACGGACATCCGGCGGCACCGGTCCGGCGCAGCACGATGGCGTCCATCGCATCCAAATCGACACTGGACGCAGCCGAGCCGTCGTTGTAGCGCGCGGTTGATTGCAGCAGGAGCGCGTCGGCCATCAGCGTTCCCGCGGCGGCGTTGCGTACACGCACCACGGTGTGGTCGGCGGCGCGCAAGGCCACGCTGGCCACGCGGTGCCACTGGTCGCCGGTCGCGCTCTGGTCAAGCGTGGCGCTGGCCAGCACGGTACTGCCCACCATCACTTCGAACACGGCCTGCTTGGTCCAGCCCGCCTGCCCGGGCGCTGCGGCCCACCAGGCGTCGATGCTGTAGGTGTCGTCAGCGCGTATGTCGAGAGCCCAGGTGGCGTCGCCCGTGCCGCTCGTCAGCTCGTGACAGCCGGGCCGCCAGTTGTGGAAGAAGGGACCGGTGGCGGTCCAGTCACCGCTGTCGTAGTCACAGCTCTGCCAGGGGCCGGTGCTGCTGAATGCGGCACTGGAATCGTCGACGATCAGGAAGGTGCGCGGGGCTTGTGTGCCGGAAAGGCGCGCGAGACCGCTGCCCACACTGACGGTTTGCCGATCACGCGTGCCGTTCAAGACCGCCAGACCGTTTGTGAATGCCCGCGTGAACACGTCGGCTGGGTGCTCGGTGATGTGCACGCCGTCCAGCCACACGGTCCCCACGACGGCTCCGATGGAGAATCCCAGCTCGCCGTCGGCAGCACTGACGCTGGCCTCGAAGGTGAGCTGAACCTTCGTCCACTGCGGCGTCAGCGTCACCTGTTGCCACAGACCGTAGTTGTCCCAGTTGGCCACTTGCTTCTGCAGACCGATGGAAATCGGTTGGCTGGCCGACCCCTTGGCCCAAAACACCACGTCGTAGCTCTGCCCTTGAACGATTGAGATGTCGCGGTGCTGGACAGCGATGTGCCAGTCCACACCCTGGCCTGCGTTGCTCACGTCGGCGCGCAGGGCCTGCTGTCCCTCGGCCGCGTCGCTGGATTCCAGCTGGAAGGTGGCGGCTGCGCCCACGTCGGTGTTGACCCAGGTCGTCCACGGCGCCAGCGCCGCGTTCTCGAAGCCGCCATCGCTGACATGGTCGCTGGCAACCGCGCCGGGCAAGGCCACGCGCTGGGCCGCGCCGCAGGGCTGGCCCAAATCGAAGTCCAGCTCGTCGTACCACCAATCGTTGCCGTGATAGGTGTCGCCGTACTCGTAGGCGAAGTAGCCGTCGTTCATCAGGGTCACGCCCAGCCCGAAGCGCATGTTCGGCCAGTCGCCGCGCGCGAATTCCAGCGTCGAGGCCGGGATGGTATTCAATGGGTCGTAGCCGTAGCCGTAGCCCATCTGCATGGGCGGCGCGGCCTCGATCATGGTGACCACCGGCTTCTGTCCCAGGGTGTACCAAGGTTGGTACATGCCCCAGAAATCGGCGAACGGGTTCAGGCCCTCGCGCACCTCGGGCACGATGAAGCCGAAGCTGTCGCCGTTGAAGATCTGGCCCAGCTCGGCATCGGGCGGTCGGGGCAAGTGCCCGGTCACGATGGCCCAGGGCATCCACTTGCGAAAGGCGCGCAGCTCGTCGTAAACGCCCTTCTTCCAGGCAGCGTCCAGCCACGCCGGATCGTCAGGCTGGCCGTCATCGTTGGCGTCGACCGAAACCGGGTTGCCGTGGAAGTCCTGCTTGACCCAGGACTGACTGGTGAAGAAATTGTCGAAGAAGCAGCCGTCGACCGTGAAATCGGCGTCGACCAGTTGCTGGTAGGCGTACTGGGCCTGCATGGCGGCCACTTCAGGCTTGGTCAGGTTCAGGCGCCAGGCGCCCGGCCACACTTCGATCTTCTTGCCGGTGGTGTCGTGCAGCCAGTAGGCGTCGGGCACGCCGGCCTGGCTGGAGGTGTCGCGCTCGACAGTGTTGATCGAGCGCGTGATGAGAATGTTGGGATTGAGCGTGCGCAGGGTCTGGATCTCCTGCGGGGTGAAACCGGCCCCGTTGTAGAGATCGATGCGCGCGGCGTGCGGCAGGCCCTGCTCGACCACTTGCCACGAGCCCCACAGATTGCCCTTGCGCGGGAAGTTCGGGTTGGCGTTGGGCAGGGATCGGTACTTGAGATCGAGCACATAGTTCGCGCCTGCGTCGCAGCGAACGGTGATGTGGTTCACCACCATGGTACTCGGGTCGAGGCCGGTGAACGTGGTCTGGTGCAAGGTGGTGCCTTGCCCGGACGAAAACGGGGTCATGTCAGCGTAGCTGGCCGTCGCGCTGGAGGACCAGGCGCAGTCGGTGGGCTCATCGCTGGTCACGGCGAAGGGCAAACTGGTGGTTCCCGCGGGCAGAAGAGTACTGGGCGGGGTCGGCTCGCACAGGGATTGGCCGCAACTGGTCGCCGGACTCTCGCCCGCGCCCGGAGCGTCGGCAGCAATTGCTGCGTCGCTGGGACTGCCCACGGGTGAGTGGCCCGAGCTGTCTGCCTCCGGAGCGTCGGCAGCGATCGCTGCATCGCTGGGACCACCCACGCGTGGGTGGCCCGAACTGCATGCCATTGCCCCGGCGGCAGCGAATCCAAGCAAGGCTGCAAGCGCGCACATTCGTTGCATGCGAACTCTCCCTGTCGACCAGCTTGCCATTGACCGACCCGCTTGGACAGCATCGTCTGTGCCATCGCTGGACGGCGCTGGGTCAACCCGCATCTCGCAGCCGCGCCAATCGCTCCGCGGCTTCGGCCATGCGGCCCGGCTCGCCCACGCGCTCGGCACGCCAAAGGAGATTGTGCGGGGTCACGGTGGGCGCCACGAAGTTGACCACGGTGGTCTGCCAACCCGCGGCCTCCAGGCGCAGGGTGCGCTCGGCATCCACAATCGACTGGATGAAGCGGCGTCGCACCTCGGCGTGACGAGGCAGGCCCAATTGCTCCGCGCGCTGCTGCGCCAGAGCAGCGGCCGCCACGTCTTTCGATGTGCAACAGGGAACCAGCAACAACATGCGCGCCTGCACCGCTAGCACTTGATCAATGATTGCGTCCGAAGCTGGACCGCAAGCGTGTAGCGCGACTACGAGATCGGGTTCTGTGGGCCAGGCCGCCGCATCCTCGACATTCGCCGCTACCACTTCGACGGCCACGCCAGGCGCTCGTAGTCGCGCGATGGCGTCGCGACAGGCGGCCACGCGCGCTGGCTCGCGCTCGATCACGCGTACGCGCGCCGGCTGACCACGCGGCGCCAGGATCAGCTCCGCGGCGAGGAGGCCCACATAGGCTTTGCCCGCAGCCGCATCCGCCAGGACCAGCTCGCTCTTTGTCGAGCGACGCGCAACGGCCGTGGCCACCTCGACGAGCAACCCTGCCATCTCGTCTGACTTGCGCCGATCCTCGTCGCGCAGGCTCGTCGCAGACGCGTCAATGAAGAGGCGGTGCAAGATCTCGTCGAGTTGGGCACGGGCAAAAGTCATGGCGCGTGGGTCTGCGGCGTTGGGAGCGTAGTGGTACTATGGCCTGGAGATGGAAGATGTATCAACAACCCGCGTCTTCCCGCCGAAGACGTTGGGTTGCCTCTTTCCGCTGCTCGCACTAACGATGGTGGCTTGTACCAGCGGTGGGTCCGCGGCGGGAGGCACGGCTGGCAGAGTCATGAACACCGCGGGTGCAGTGCCCGCTGACGGCCCGAATCCGATCGCGGGGACAAGCAGCAGCGCAGCCGGAAGTGGCGGGGCGACGGCGAGCGGGGGTACGACCGAGGCCGGCGGCGTGATCGCAAGCAGCGGCGCGACCGCAAGCGGCGGCACCGTCGGAAACGGCGGTACCACGAGCAATGGCGGCACGGGCACAGGCAGTGGCGCCACCACGAGCAGCGACGCCACAGCGAGCGGCGGTACCACTGGCAGCGCCGGCATGATCGCAAGCGGCGGCGCGACGGGAAGCAGCGGCACCGCAGCGAGCGGCGGTACGACGAAGAGTGGCGGCACCGCAAAGACGGGCGGGGGGACCGCCAGCGGCGGTATCGATGCCAACGGCGGTACGACGAAGAGTGGCGGCACGACCAGCACGACATCAGCCAGCGGAGGAGCCTCGGGCGGTGCGAGCGCAACCGGCTTCGCCCTGCCTGCGCTTGCCCCTATTCCCACCATCCCGGCTCCCAAGACCTGCGGCTCTGTCCCTCTCGGCGATCCCGCCAGCTTCGCCGAAGTGAAGATGGACTTTCCCATCGAGACTGGACCTTTCCAGCCAACCTGGGCCTCGCTGGCGGCAAACTACCCGAGCAACGACATTGCCTGGCTACGCCAAGCCAAGTTCGGCATTTGGGTGCACTTCGGCCCACAGGCCGCCGGGCAAAGCGGCGACTGGTACGCGCGAAAGATGTACATAGAAAACGAGACCTGGGGCAGCCCCGCTTACGACAATCACATCCGCGATTTCGGGCATCCGTCAGTGGCGGGCTACAAAGACATCCTTCACACCTGGAATCCCGCTGCCCTGGATCCGGCCGCGTTGACCAAGACCTATCACGATGCCGGCGCGCGCTTTCTTCTGGTTCAAGGCGTGCACCACGACGAGTATGACAACTGGAACTCCCGCTACCAGTTATGGAACTCGGTCAACCTCAGCCCGCATCGCGATCTGCTGAGCGAGTGGAAGGCCGCGGTTCGCGCCCAGGGCATGCGCTATGGCGTGACCTTTCATCATGAATACAGTTGGTGGTGGTACCAGAGCGCCTTTCGCTCCGACGTGACCAACAACCAGGGTAAACTGGGCGTGCCCTACGATGCCGAGCAGATTTCCCTGCTGACCACCGACGTCGGCCAGTGGTGGCAAGGCCTCGACCCGCGCATGCTGTACGGAATCAACCTGCGCGAATACAACGGTGTTTGCAACGGCATCGACAGCATGAACACCACCATTCCCCAGGGCATCTTCAGCAATCACCTGGACTACGCCCACTGGTACGTGACCTGGTGGGCACTGCGTATCATGGATGTGATCGAGAACTACGATCCCGACTTCATTTTCACCGATGGCGATTCCACACAGCCGTTCTCGGGACTAAAGAGCGGCACCGGCTACAAGGCTGACGGGATTCAGCGCGTTCTCGCGCACTACTTCAATCGCACCCTGGAGCGACGTGCTTCCCTCGACACTTTCGGCATCGTCAAATTCCACGGTCCCAACAAGGGCATCGTCACCACCTTTGAGAACAATTACCCGGCCGCCGTCAAAACCGACCAGCCGTGGATTGGCGAAGTCCCTGTCGGCGACTGGTTCTACGACACCGGTTTCAGCTACGACCCCGGAATGGTGATCCGCTACCTCTTGGAATGCGCATCGCGCGACGGGGCAGCCGCCATCTGCATTGCGCTCAAGCCAGATGGATCATTGGATCCTGGCAGTGTCACCCAGCTCAAGGCCATCGGCGATTGGATGAACATCAACAGCGCCGGCATCTACGGCAGCAGCGCGTGGATCAAATATGGCGAGGGCACGAACACGCAACCCACTGGCAAGCTGAGCAGCACGCAGGCCAATGCCACGTTCAGTACCGCGGACTTCCGCTTCACCGTCGGGCAGGACGGCTTTCTCTACGCCTTTTGCATGAAGGTGCCGGCGGCTGGCGCCAAGCTCACCATCACATCGCTGGGCACCAACCAGACTGCGCTTTCGGGCCGCATCCAGTCGGTGTCTCTGCTGGGCAGCAGCGCCACCCTGGTCTGGACCCAGACCGCGACCGGGCTCAGCATCACCTGCCCAGCGTCCATGCCCTTCCAGACCGCCATCGGTTTCAAGATTGGGCCGGCGAATCTGGCCAAGCCCGCGGCAGCCCACTAAGCGCTATTCCTTGGCCAGCGCCGGACGTGACTTGCGCTGTTGCCACAGATCCCATAGCAGATACGCGACCATTGCGACGTTGAAGATCAGTAGTGCCAGCCGCGTGACCGTAACCCTGCGCGCGGCTTCGTAGACTTCGACCGGAACGTAGATCCCGCCGCTGAGCGCGCCCAGCCATTCAGCCCAACGCCGGCCCTTCCACAGACCCACGGCCTCGAGCAGGCGGAGCCCGGAATAGGCCGCGGCGCCGGCGGCCAAGGCCCACAGGCGAGCATCATCGACTTTCGACGCGAGAGCGAGGAAAACCCTCGGGTAGTGCGCCGACGGATTGAGGTGCAGGTGCTTCACAATGTGTTCGGCAGCCTGCTGCACATCGTGATGAATGAGCCGCAACAAACCAAGGCCCACCGCCAAGACGAGGATTCCCTTGGCCGCCTCGTACACTGCCACTGCCCATAGCCCACTTCGGCGTTGCATCAGTTTCGTGCCAATCAGTGCGCAGGCGTCGCCAGTGCCGCGTCGACCAACGCCGTCAATTCGTCCGGCCGGGTGAATTGCAGCATATGCCCGGCATGTTCGAGCACGGTGAGGTGCGCGCCCGGGATCTCGCGCGCCAGACGCTGGCCGCCTTCCACCACGCGCGGCTGGTCTGCACTGCCCACCACGATTGATACCGGCCGCTTTATGCTCGGGTAGCGCGCCGCCAGGGCGCCAACCTGAATTAGGTGGGTCTTCATTTCCTGCGCCAGCGTGAGGGTCACCTTGGGCTGCAGCAGGATCTCCCGTTTTCGCTTGATGTACCCGGGCGGGATCATGTGCTCGTCGGGATGGAAGGCTTGCTCCATGCCCTTTTTCACCATGCCGCCGCCGAGCGACTCCAGCACGACGGCCACGCCACGACCAAGCAAGGGCAGGCGCAGCAGTTTTCCGAGTCCCGCGTAGGGGTCTTTGTCGGCGATGGGATACACGGTACTGGCCACGATCAGAAACGCCGTGGCCGGCGAGTCGTTGTCCGCGGCCAGCTTGAGCGCGATCGGGCCGCCGTACGAATGTCCCACGACCAGAACATCGTGCAGGTGCAATTCCTCCATCAACCGCCGGGCCATGCGCGCGTTGTAGTCGATGCCGGTCTCGCCCACGGGCGGACCGCTGTATCCGTGGCCCGGGCGATCGTAGGCCGTCACGCGGTACTTGCTGGCCCAGCGATCAAAGACCGGCTGCCATTCTTCCAGCGACGACGGCGTGCCGTGAATGAGCAGGAGATCGCGTCCCGCGCCCTTTTGCACGTACCGAATGTTCACGCCGTCAATGGTCACCAACTGGCCACCAACACCCGCTGGAATCCCAGCGTGATCAGGCTTGGCCAGGCCCAAGAGGGCCAACCCAACGAGCAACGCGACCAAGGAACCTACGACTATCTTGAGGATGCGCTTCATCATGACGCCGGCCATTCTAACCAGCACCGCGTGGACCTGCGGATCAAAGTCAGCTGTTTCTCACAGAGACACAGAGGCCGCAGAGGCGGAGGAGAGAGGGAAGGGTTGGATACAGCTCAGCCACAATCCTTTCTTCTCATCCGATCTCTGTGCCCGCTGTGCCTCTGTGGGGACGAGGGAACGCGCGAAGCGCGCGGGGCGGGCAGGGTGGCGGGCCCTCCCGAAGCTCCCGAAGGGGGATAGGTAACTAAGACTACGCAGCGACCGTCGTGGTCGAACACGCCCAATTCATCCTTCTCTTCAACCACCAGGCCATGGCAGCAAGCGCCGCGAAGACTCCTGCCAGAAAGCCAAACCCGGCCTGGTCAGAGATCCCATCCGACAACAAGCCGAAGATGGGCGAGACCAGCACGAAGAGCACACGGCCAAGCAAGGCCGAGACTGACAGCACAGTGGCACGGCGATCGGAATCGATGTGACGGTTGAGGACGTTGAGCAACAGCGGCGTGGAGAAGCCCCAGCCGGCAGCGGCCAATGGTGTGAGCAGTACCGGCCACGGCGCTGACGTGCACGCGAAGATTACCAGCACAGCCGGAATGACGGCGAGAAACGCGTAGCTTCCGCGTCGACCAAGAATGCGCGTCAGTCTGGTCGCACTGGCTGCAGCCGCCGCCGAGGCACCCTGAAACACGGCGAAATAGACGCCATACGAGGCGACCGTGATGCCGTGATTGCTGAGCCGAAGGAAGTAGCCCCAGATGCCGATGACACCGACCGCGAAGAGTCCAGCTGACAGCACCATGGCAGGCAGCAGGCGTGCATCGGCCAGCGACTGGCGCGAGATGTGCAGAATCTGGCGCAAAGATGCGCGAGCGGCGAGCGTGGGTCGCTCCGGCTCGACCAAGGTGAGCGCGATGACGAACATGATGAGAGCCGTACCCGCGTTCGCAACAAAGGGCAGGCGCAGCCAGACGGCTGCCAGCAGTCCGCCCGCCACCGCGGCCGTCGCCGTTCCCACCCGGGTCCAAGCCTCGGCCTTGCCCTCGATTCGGACGTACTCGGCTTCTCTGCTATCCGCCCTCAACGTGTCGTAGATCAGCGCGGACTCGGTGCCCGAGAACAAGCTGTAGCCAAAAGCGAGAACGACTTCAGCTCCGGCAAACTGCCAGAAGCTGGTAGCCAGTCCATAGGCCGCCATACCGGCGGCCATGCCGACCGCGCCTATCAGCAAGGCGCGACGCCGGCCGAGAACGTCTGCCAGATAGCCTGATGGAACTTCGAATGAGACGCTGGCTGCTGAAAAGATGGCTTGCACCAGCAGGATCTGCGTGGCACCCAGCCCGCACGAGCGATACACCGGCACAATGGCCGGCATGATCAACAAGAAGTCCCGGAGAAATCGAAAAGCGTAGACCCGAGGAATGTTGCCTCGCATGGGATCGGCCGCCGAGCGTATCAGCCCAGCGCCAACCCGACCAGCGTCCCCCCGTAGGTGCTAGCCACAGTTTCCCGCAGGTTTGCCCCGGATTTCACCACAGAGAGCACAGAGAGCACAGAGACGGATCGGAAGGAAGGAAGGGTTCGGATCCAGATCCGAAACCCTTTCCTTCCGGCNNGGCCTCTGTGGCCTCTGTGGTGAGACTCCGGATCGCGCCGACGGCCGTCAAGTCCCGAGAGAATTGTGGTTAGCACCTATGCAGCGTCCGCCTATCGTCCCAGCGCCCGTCGCAGATTCACGCGCGAGATGGCCAGCTCGTACTGGGCGCGCAGGTAGTTGAGCCGCGCCTGGGTCAAGGCCGACTGCGCCTCCAGCAGATCCGTGGTCGTGGCCGTGCCCGCCAGCAACTGCGCCTGGGTCACTCGATAGGCTTCCTGCGCGCTGGTGATCGCTTGTTCTGCGACGGAAATGGCGCTGGCCGCGGCGTCGAGTTGAGCCATGCCCGAAGTCACTTCGGCACGAATCTGCTGCTTCTGGTTTTCCAGATCGAATGCGGCCGCGCGCGCCTGCGCCCGGCTGGCGCGATAGGCGGCGTAGCTGGCTCCCCATTCCCAGATGGCCCACTGGGCCTTCAACCCGATGAACGCCGAATTCGTGGGCACGATGACCTGACCGTAGGAACGCAGGTAGGCGCCCTCCAGATCGATCTCGGGCAGCAAGGCATACAGGCGCGCCCGTTGCTGGTGTTCGCCCGCTTGCAAAGACAGCCGGGTCTGCAGAATCTCGGGCCGGCCGCTCAGCGCCTGATCCTGGGCTGCCGCAGCCTCGGGCGGCTTCTGGCCCGACTCGAGCAGCGACTTCGGCTCAGCGAAAGTCACGCCGGTATCGTCGGCCGGCAAACCCATGAGGGCCAGCAGGCCGGCGCGCGACACCAACTCCTGCGAGTGTGCTTGAATCGCTTGTTGGCGCGCGTTCGCCGCAGCCACCTGCACCCGCAGAACGTCGGCTTCGGTGAGCACGCCCGTGGCCAACTGCGCACGCGCCACGTCCAAGCGATCGTTAAGCTCGCGCTCGGAGGCAAGGGCCGTGCCCTCCAGCGCCCTGGCCTCGAACACCCGCAAGTACAGGGTTTCGACCGCTTGGCGCAAGGACAGCTCCGCACTTTCCACCTGGGCTGCGCCGGCCTCGGCACTCTCTTGTTGGCCGGAGTAATCCGCAGACAGCCGCAACAGTCCAAGCAATGGCTGATCCGCGGCGACCGTGAAGATGTTGGTGTCCTGCCCGCGTACCCGGAAGGACGCGACCGGGCTGATGGCTGCGTCGAAGGTCGAATTGTAATGCTGGTATTCGTCGCCCAGGTGAATCGCAGGCGCCAAGCGGCGCGCGGTGCTGCTGGCCGCAGCTTGCCCTGCTTCCAGGCGCGCCCGCGCGGCCTGCAGAGCAGCGTTCTGTGCCATGGCCATGGCCAACGCTTCATCGACCGTGATCACACGCGCCTCGCCCGCCGCTGCGTCGACGGACGACAGCGTGGCAAGCGCGCAACAGAGAAGCGAAGGAAGCCTACGCATCGATCACCTTAGATGCACAGTCACGTCCACCGAATACCCGGCCCGCAGATCGAGATCCATTGGGGGATTGACCCAGGCGATGCGCACCGGAATCCGCTGCACCAGTTTCACGAAATTGCCCGTGGCATTATCCGATGGGATCAGCGAAAAAGTTGCGCCCGTGCCGCCCGAGAAACTTTCCACGCGGCCTTCCAGCTTGCGGCCGGGATAGGCGTCCACGGTGAGGACCGCCCGCTGCCCGGGTTTCATGTGACCCACCTGGGTCTCCTTGAAATTGGCCACCACGTAAGTCGCCGTGGGAACGATGGAAACCACCGGCTGCCCGACGGCGCTGAGCTGCCCTGCGTGCGCCACCAGCTTGGAGGCCCAGCCGTCTACGGGCGCCTGGATCTTGGTGTACGATAGTTGCAGCCGCGCCAGGTCCAACGTCGCCTGCGCGCTTTGCATCCGCGCGTGGGCCAGCGCCGCGTTGGCTTCGGCCACCGCGATCTGCGGCTCCACTGGCGCGCTCTGACTCAAACGGCCCCGCGCCTCGCTCACGCGCGTCTCGGCGCTGCGCCGGGCGTCCTGGGCAAAGGCTAACTGCGCGCGCGCCTGGGCCAGCGCCGCTTGACTGCCGTCGTAGGAGATCTGGGCTGCGTCCAGGCGATCTTGCGGGATGGCGTGTGCCGCGCGCAACTGCTTGGCGCGATCGAGATCGATCTGGGTCTTGTGAAAGTCAGCCTCGGCGCGCGCCACAGCGGCGTGGGCTGCCGCCACCTGGGCCGAGGCACTGCTCACCCCGACTGACGAACCGCTGACCGCGGCTTGCGCACTGGCGAACCCACCGCGCGAGCTGGCCCGCACCACCTGCACCTGCGCGTCGGCTGATTTGGCTTGCGCCTGGGCGCTGGACAGCTCGGCCTCGGCCTGGCGCACGCGGGCCGCGTAGTCGGAAGCGTCGATCTCGGCCAGCAGGTCGCCCTTTTTCACGATCTGGTTTTCCTCGATGCGAACCGCGACGATTTGTCCCGCCACGCGCGTGGCCACCGGGACCACGTCGGACGTGATCTGCGCGTCGTCGGTGTCCTCCTGGCCGGCGGTGGCAATGGTGTACACGCCCACACCGGCCAGCACGGTGCCGAGCACCACGGCCAGAACCACGAAGGGCCGCCGTTTATTGCGCGGGCCGGGCAAGGCGGGTTCGGCGGCGGAGCCGTTCTTCTCACGATCGGGCGACGGGGATTCCTTCATGTTACATCTCCACGTGAACCGGGGGACCGGCAGCGTCGGACAGGGCCTGCTGAGGCGCGCGCTTCAGGAAGTACACCAGGGGCAACACGCACAGGAACGAGAGCCCCGTGAGCAGGAAGACCTGTTCAAACGCAATCACCGCCGACTGCTGCGCCACCGCCCCGGCCACCACGCGCACGGCGCCGGCATGGGCCGCGGAGGCGTTCATGCCCATCTGCTCGAACATTCGCTGTGCGCCGTAAAGGCGCGTCAGCAGCGTCGGCGACCCGGCGACGACATGGGTGCCGAGCACTGATCGAACCGTCGTCATGTGGCGCGTGAGCAGAGTGGCAAAGATCGCCAGCCCTATCGAGCCGCCGATGAAACGCACCACCGAGTTCAATCCCGCCGCGTCGGCCAGCTTGTGGCGAGGAATCCGGCTGAGCGCCGTGGTGGCCAAGGGCACGAACAGGCAACTGAATCCCAGCCCCTGCACCAATAGCGCAACTACGATCCCCCTCTCTGAGGTGGCCAGGGTGTAGTGGCTCATCATCCAGGTGCTGACCGCCACGCAGGTGACGCCGAAGCTGACCACCAGGCGCGGCGACAGGACGTTGTAGGTGCGGCCCACGATGGGCGTGACCACCATCATGATGAGAGCGCGAGGCATGAGCGCAAGCCCCGACTGCGTCGCGGTGTAGCCCAGGACTTCTTGCAAGAACACCGGCAACAAGAACGTCACCGACATGAGCAGCGCGAACATCACCCCGCCCACCACTGTCCCCGCGGTGAACACGCTGTCCTTGAACAGCGCAATGTCCACCGCAGGAGCCACAGCGGTCATCTCGCGAACGATGAAGCTGGCCAGCGCCGCGAACGAGACCAGGGTTAGGCCGGAAATGACCTGAGAGTTGAACCAGTCGTCGCGATTTCCTTCCTCAAGCACGTACTGCAAGGCCGCCAATCCGATGCTGAGCAGGGCGATGCCGACCCAATCCAGATTGGCCCGGCGCTTTGTCGCCATGGCCCGCTGGGCGGCGCGAATGTCCTCCGGCTCTCGCACGAAGTTGGACACCATGGTCAGCGCCAAAATGCCCACTGGAACGTTGATAAAGAAAATCCACGGCCAACTGTAGTTGTCGACAATGTAGCCGCCCAGAGTCGGCCCCACCGCCGGTCCGATGATCACCGCCATGCCGAACACAGCCATGGCCATGCCTTGCTCCTTGGGTGGAAAAGTCTGGCGCAAGATGGCCTGCTCGGTGGGCTGCAAGGCGCCCGCCCCCAGCCCCTGCAGAAAACGAAACGCCACCAGAGTGGTCAGGCTGCCGGCCAGACCGCACAAGGCGGACGACAGGATAAACATCGCCAAGGCGGCCATGTACACACGCTTCTGGCCGAACAGGTGTCCCAGAAACGCGGTGAGCGGCATGACCACCACGTTGGCGATGACGAAGCCGGTGGTGACCCAGGTTATCTCCTCGACCGTGGCCCCGAGCGATCCGCGCAGATGCGGCACGGCCACGTTCACGATCGACGCGTCGATGGTACCCATCAGCGTGCCAAAGGTCACCGAGACCGTGACCAGCCACTTGTTTACCGGCGGCGGCCCGCTGAGCGCGCCAGCGGCTATGGTGTTGGTCACGGGGGCCAAGCGAATTTCCACATGTGATTCAAATGGAGCGCGCAAGATACGTTCGAGCTCGCAATAGTCAACCTTCGCTTTATGCGCATCCCTCAATATCTTGGATGCCGCGTTCGGTTGGGCGTTGCGGATCATGGCTGCCGCAGGGGCTGCCCGCGCCGCGTATCCGGCGACCGCAGACGCCCACGGGAGAATTCCACACAGTCGTGCTAGACGGTGGACTGTCCATGCCCAATACCAGTCGTCGCGTCGCGAGCTTCACCGAATCCGTCATTCGCCACATGACCCGTCTGGCCAATGCCCACGGGGCCATCAACCTGTCGCAAGGGTTTCCCGATTTCGACCCACCCGAGGTGCTCAAGCAGGCGGCCGAGCACGCCGGCCGGCANNCATCGACCCGGACGCGAACATCGTAGTCACTTGCGGCAGCACGGAAGCCATGATGGCCGCGATGATGACCGCCTGCAATCCCGGCGACCGCGTGATTGTCTTTTCGCCTTTCTACGAAAACTACGTGGCTGACACCATCCTGTCGGGCGCTGAACCGATCTACGTGCCGCTGCACCCGCCCGACTTTCGCTTCGACGAGGCCGAGCTGCGGGCCGCTTTCGCCCGGCGACCCAAGGCGATAATCCTGTGCAACCCCGCCAATCCCACGGGCCGGGTCTTCACCAGGGGCGAACTCGAATTGATCGGTCGGCTTGCCACGCAAGCAGACGCCTTCGTGATCACCGACGAGGTCTACGAACACATCGTGTTCGCACCCCACCAGCACACCTATTTTGCGGCCCTGCCAGGTCTGTTCGATCGCACCATCACCTGCGGATCGCTGTCCAAGACCTACTCGGTGACTGGCTGGCGGCTGGGCTATGTCATTGCGGCACCGGCCGTGATCGCGGGTGCGCGCAAGGTGCACGACTTTCTCACCGTGGGAGCGGCAGCGCCGCTGCAGGAAGCGGCGGTGGCCGGTCTGAATCTGCCCGACAGCTACTACAGCGAGCTGCAAGCCAGCTACAGTGCGAAGCGCGAGCTGTTCCTGGGATTCCTCCGCCAAACCGGACTGCGCTTCACCGAACCCGAAGGCGCCTACTACGTCCTGCTGGACATTGCAGAATCAGGATGGACCGACGATCGGGCCTTCTGCGACTGGCTGGTCAAGCAGGTCGGCGTGGCCGCGGTTCCCGGCTCCAGCTTCTTTCACGAGCCGGTACACAACCTGATTCGCTTCCACTTTGCCAAGCGGCCCGAGACCCTGGAAGCAGCCGGGCAGCGGCTCATCGGCCTGCGCGAGCGTGCCGCGCAAGCGCCCGAGCGCGTGTAGCAGCGCGGGGCGAGCGCTTCCTCGCCCCGTGACAGAGCTTGGCTACTGGAACGACAGAGCCGTCACGCAGAAGTCGAAAGTCCCGGCAGCGGTGCCAGAACTCGCCTGGAACTGAATATTCGGCGTGTTGGGCGCGCCCGCAAGTGCCCCGGCCGGGGTCGGGGTCCAACAAGTCGAATTGAAACTGGTCCAAGGAAGGGTCTGGGTGGCTGTGGTCATCTTGGCGCAATAGGCAGTGCCGCCCACGTTCACTTGCACGCGCAGATCCGCGCCAGTGGGAAGGCTGCTGACCGTGACCGTCACGCCTGAGCCCGAAAGCTGAACCGGCAC
This sequence comes from Myxococcales bacterium, assembly GCA_003158735.1. GTDB lineage: Bacteria > Myxococcota_A > Polyangia > Fen-1088 > Fen-1088 > Fen-1137. Next base: position 23,489 of record PMLB01000377.1, read on the forward strand.
GGCGGTGGTCTCCGTGGTGAGCGGCGACAGGTTGAATCCGAAGCCGGCTCCCCACACCGAGTAGGCGGGCGGATCCTGAGCGCCTGTGGTGCCCGCCCCGCAGAGACTCTCCGGAGTCATGCAGATGGTCGACTTGCCTGTCGGGTCAACAAAGGTGAAGTTGTAGCCACTATAGGTTCCAAGCGTGCACTTCTTGCCGGGACAAGCGAGGCCGCCGCTGCTCTTGGGAACAGGCGTGCAGGTTATGGCAATCGCTCCGCCTGCGGGCGGGCTGGTCGTGCCGCCAACCGGTGGCAGGCTGGTCGTGCCGCCAACCGGTGGCAGGGAAGTCGTGCCGCCAACCGGTGGCAGGCTGGTCGTGCCGCCCACGGGAGGCGTAGTGGTCGTGCCGCCCTCCGGCGTGCCACCCTGAGGCGGAACATAGCTCGTGCCGCCCTGAGAAACATTGGTCGTGCCGCCCTGAGGCGTGCCAGCCTGAGGCGGAACATAACTCGAGCCACCCTGCGAAACATAGGTCGTGCCGCCTGTCGGGGCGTGGGTGGTGCCACCTTGAGGGGTCACGTTGCCGCCATTACCACCCGCGGAACTGTTTCCTCCCCCGCTCGATCCCCCGCTATCGTCGCTCGGAGCAGGCAGACAGTTGGTCGTGCCCAGGAAGAGCAATCCAACGCAACTGACTCGCGCGAGAGCCCAGGCTGCGCCACGAAGTGCTCGACTGAAGTCTAGTTTTACGGTCATGGTTCCCTCTCTTGCCGCCAGGTGGATGTGGCGAACTCTACCCAGTTGTAAATGAAGCGTGCAACAATTCCCACGGAGTGTGGGCCGAAATATAGATCATTTCATGCAGATCCTGCATCCAATCAGCCGGGCTAGCGCATAACGACAAGCATTCCGATGGCGCGGAAAGACTCGGCGGCGGCAGGCGACACTCAGTTGCGTTTCTTGGCCGCCGCGCGTGCGGTCGAGCGTGGCTTCGGCCTGAGTGAATGGCTCGAAGACGCGCGAGAGCATCTCGTGGCTCAAGCCGACCCCGGTGTCCCGCACGCGAACCACAGCCATGTCTTGCGTTCCCGTTGGCATTATCCATCCGCGAATCGCCACCTGTGAAGGCTGTCGATCATGGATTCTGTAAGCCGAGTAGGCCAAATGCAACTGCCTGGCACCGCTGGTTGCGAGTTCCTCCAGCGCCGGCAGGGGTGTACACTCGGCCCGTGCCGACGCCTATGCGCAAAAAGCTACGGTCCAGTGCGACAGGAACTGTGTCCTGCCTCCTGGCCGCTCTGGTCCTCGCCCTCGCCAGCCCTGCGCTCGGCGACGATAGCGCCACCGAGCAGGCCAGGCAGCACTACGAGATCGGGACCCAGCAGTACGACCTCGGCCATTGGGACGATGCGATCCGAGAATTCGAGAAGGCCTACGAGCTGCGGCCCGACCCCAGCTTCCTCTACAATCTGGCGCAGGCCTACCGCCGCAAGGGCGACCCCAAGCGGGCGCTGGATCTCTACAAGAACTATCTGGCCAAGGTCCCCAAGACTCCTCAGCGCCCTGAGATCGAAGAGAGAATCAAGAGCCTGCAGAAGCAGATCGAGGAAGCGGCCCCTGCCAAGCCCGCCGCGCCTGCGCTGGAACCGACCGATACATCCCCAGTGCTGCCTGCGAGCCCAGCGGAGGCGCCAGCCCCAACCGAAGCGTCCGCAAC
>PMLB01000281.1:0-435 GCA_003158735.1 Myxococcales bacterium
GTGCGAGCGTCCGTGCTCACGCCAATCCGCACGGGCCCACCCGGGCGCTGGCCTTTCGTATCGAGGCTGAGGGAAAGTCCATGGCCTACGCCAGCGATGCTGGCTACGGGTCAGGCGGCCCGCCCCAGGCAGCCGTGGACCTGTACCGCGGTGTCGATTTGCTGATCCACGACAGCACCTTCACCCCCGAGGATCGGGCCTTGCGCCTGGAAAGGGGCCTATCGTCGCTCGAAGATGCGGTGGACTGTGCGGCGCGCGCCGGGGTCAAGAAACTGGCGCTGTTCCACTATGACCAGGACTACACCGATCACGATGTGGACGAGCTCGTGGCTCGAGGCCGACGCCGGCTAGATGGGAGCGCCGTCAGCGGGATCGAGGTGATCGGCGCAGCTGAAGGGCTCACCCTGTCACTGTAATGGGAACCCTCAAAGGGTT
>PMLB01000281.1:442-6210 GCA_003158735.1 Myxococcales bacterium
CCTTCCCCACCACACCCGCTCGCTTCGCTCGCGCCCTCGCGCTCGGCCTCGCGCGATGGTCCGCGGCGAGTGGAGCTCGCCGGCTCCCCACGCGATATGGTGCGGGAAATCCGTACCTGTCCGTCGGCAGGAAACCAGCCCGAAACAGAATCGTGCGGTTTTCCCGCGAATTTCATCGCACTCGACTCAAGAAATCGGCTATTGTCTCTTGCGAACGCCGGTTTTCGTGGGATCTCGGGATGATGCTGTATCCCCCTCCGCGCAGAACAGGTGCTTCAGTCCCACCCCAACCAGAAGGAGATACGATGGCTAAAGGTCCTCTTTCCAAGTCTGCCCTAATCCAGATTCTCTCCGACAAGTCTGCCAACGAGCTCACCCGCAAGGACGTCAAGGGCGTCCTTGAGGCCATGGTCGGCATCGGCCACGCGGAGTTGAAGAAGAATGGCGTCTTCGTCGTACCCGGGCTCGTGCGCATGGTAGTGGTCAAGAAGCCGGCCACCAAGGAGCGCAAGGGCATCAACCCGTTCACCGGCCAGGAGGCAATCTTCAAGGCCAAGCCAGCCCGCAAGGTGGTCAAGGCGCGCGCAGTGAAAGCGGCCAAGGACGCCGTAGCGTAGGTTTGCTCATGCCCGCTTCGGCCGACCGGCTAGAAGCGGGCCAGGACCGACCGGGGCGCGCAGAGCTCCGAACGGTTTGCCGGACCGAGCGGAATTGCGCAGGTGCGAGCGGCCCGAGGCGCGAGGAGGGANNTGACCGACGAGCAACGAAGGGACGCGACGCAACTCCGCGATTTCGCGACGGGAGGCAAACCGTAAGGTGCTCCAGGCTCGTACCGGGCGCCCGCGGTTGGTTGTCGTTCGCGAAGGGGTTGGTGGTGACAGGCGCGGATACGCCAGGCTCAGCGTCGGCAAGGTTGAAGATGCCTGAAGCTGCGGTGATCCTGGACAGCGCCGGCAAGGCATTTGGTGCCTTGCGCGCCGTCGTCGATCTGACCCTGTCGGTTCTGCCGGGTGAGATCTACGGGTTGTTGGGCCCCAACGGCGCGGGCAAGACCACGGCCCTGCGCATGCTGGCCGGTCTGCTCCAGCCGTCGAGCGGCCGGGCTCTCTTGCTGGGCCTTGATGCTGACTCGGCGCAAGCCAAGAGGCGCATGGGATTTCTGAGCGGTAGCACGGGCCTCTATGCCCGGCTGACCCCGCGCGAGACCCTGCAGTACTTTGGCCGTATTCACGGCCTGTCCCGGGTTGATCTGCGCAACCGGATTTCCACTCTGGCGGGCTGGCTGGGCTTGGAAGAACTCCTCGACCGCCGCTGCGAGAGCTTGTCGAGCGGCGAGAAGCAACGAGTGTCGTTGGCGCGAGCCGTGCTGCACGACCCGCCGGTTCTGATCCTTGACGAGCCGACCGCTGGCCTGGACGTGCTGGCCAGCCGCTCGCTGCGCGACTTCGTGGGCAGCGAGCGCGCCCGCGGCAAGGCCGTACTCTTTTCGACCCACTACTTGGCCGAAGCCGAGTTGCTGTGCGACCGCATCGGGCTGCTCTTTCGTGGCCGCCTTCTGCGCGAGGGCACCCCCGCAAGCATCCGTGCAGAATGCGGGGCGACTACGCTGGAAGAGGCATTTCTCAAGCTGGTGGACCGCGAGTGACTCAGTTGTCTCAGCGTCTAACCCACGTGCTGCTCACCCTCGGCAAGGAGCTGCGAGAGTCTCTGCGCGACCGCCGCACGCTGGCTGTCATGATCCTGTTTCCCTTGGTCGTGTACCCGCTGCTCTCTTTGCTCGCGGCCCAGGTGGCGGTAGCAAGGGACAAAACGCGCGAGGCACGGCCTTCGCTGGTAGCCGTGCTGGGACCGGATGGTATGCGCGACGAGCTGGCGGCCCGGATTCGCGAGCGGCCCAAACTGCTCACCCTGGTTGAACGGGGCCGTCGGGCCGATGTCGCGGCCGGCCGGCTGGACGGCCTGGTCCAGCTGGCTGACGCTGGCGCCAGCCGCGCCGAGATCGTGTACGACGCCAGTCGCGAGGAGTCCCGCGAAGCAGCCGAGCGGTTGTCCGACGTCATCGCTTCGGTCCTACCCAAGGGTTGTGCGCCTCGCTTCTCGCTGGACAAGCGCAGCCTGGCCCCCGAGGCTGGCGTGGGGGGCTATCTGTTGTCCAAGGTGCTTCCGCTGCTGGTCGTTCTGATGGTGCTGCTCGGCGCTTTTTACCCGGCCATCGACGTCACCGCGGGCGAGCGCGAGCGCGGCACGCTCGAAACGATTCTCTCGTCGCCCATCCGGCGCTTTGACCTTCTGCTGGGAAAGGTTCTGGCAGTGACGGCCTTGGCCGCGCTGACCGGCCTGCTGAATCTCGCCTCCATGTCGGTGACCTTGATTCAAGTGATGCAACTGGCGGATCCGGGATCGGCCCTGCCAGTACCCTGGACCCGCGCCGCCGCTGCCTCGGCAGTGGTGCTGCCCTCGGCGTTCCTTTTCGCGTCGCTCTTCGTGGCGGTGGGCGCCGTCGCGCGCGGATTCAAAGAGGCGCAGCACCTTCTGACTCCGGTGTATTTCCTGTCGATCGCGCCGGCGGTGGCCGGAGCCGTGGGCGAATATCGGCTGGCCGGCCTTGCCGCCTGGATCCCTTGCCTGAACGTGACCCTGCTCGCACGCGAGCTGCTGCTCGGGCATGCGCCCTTCTTGGGCGCGCTGGCGGCGCTCGCATCCACCGTGGCCTGCGGCTGCGCAGCGCTGGCGGTGGCCGCCCATATCTACGGCTCCGAGCGTTTCGTGGATCCCGGGCCGCGCGAACGGCGTTCCAGGGAAAATCCTGACCCGCCCACGGCTGGCCAGGCCATGTTTCTCTACGCGCTGGCCTTCGTCCTTCTGTATTTCCTGTGGCTGCCTTTGCAGCGACGCAGCCTCGTGCTCGGACTGCTTGTCTCGGAATGGGGCGGCCTTCTGGGCCTGGTGGTGCTCTTCGCGGTGTTCACACGCCGATCCCTTCCGGACTTGCTGCGCATCGTGCGGCCGCCGCCGCGCTGCCTGGCAGGCGCAGCCCTGGTGGGCCTGAGCGCGTGGGCCGGGGTGGCCATCCTGAGCGAATGGGTGAGCCCGGTACCCAAGGAAGTCATCGAGCAGCTTCGGCGCAGCCTGATTCCCAGCGACGGAAGCCGCGGTCTTTGGGCTACGCTGGCCCTGGTCGCGCTGACCCCGGCCATTTGCGAGGAAGCCTTGTTCCGCGGCCCCATCTTGCGCGGGTTGCGCACGCGCGCCGGCCCCGCGGCGGCGGTGGCGCTGACGGGACTTCTCTTTGGCGTCTTTCACCTCGAGCTGTCGCGCATCCTGCCCACCGCCTTGCTCGGGATCCTGCTCTCGCTGGTCGCCCTGGAAAGCGGATCCATTCTTCCCGCCATGCTGGCCCACTTCCTCAACAACGCCAGCCTGGTGGTGCTGGCCTTCTTCCATGTCGACGAGAAGCTAGCCACGATCGGCGCCACAGCGTCTGTGCTGATTCTCGTGGCTTCCGCCGCGCTGACGGCGCTCGGCTTGCTCCTGGTGCACAGCGACAATCGCCAGGCGAGATTGTAGTCTCCCTGACAATCTGGCTTGTCGGCTCTGCGTTGGGTCTGCTAAGGGATCCCCATGGCTCACGCAGAAGAGAAGAGGATCCTGGGTATTTTGCGCAAGTCTCCGGTGCTGGCCGATGCGTCGGTGGAGGCGTTGGCCCGACTGGCGACGGCTGCTCAACTGCAAAGCTACCAACCGCGCCGGGTTGTCTTCTTGCCGGGTGACCGGGCCGTGGGCGTGCACTTTCTGGCCAGCGGTCGGGTGAAGATCTCGAAAGTCACCCGCGACGGCAAGGAGCTGACCCTGGCCTACCGGACCGCCGGGGATTTTTTCGGCGAGAGCGCTTTGCTTGAGGGTGGCCCGCGCGAAGAAATGGTCGAGGCGATGGAGGTCACCGCCACCGTCGAGGTCGAGCGGAGTGCCATGGACAAGCTGCTGCAGACCAATGCCAGCGTGACCTATCAGTTTCTGCGCGCCATGATCAACCGTCGGCGCGAACTGGAGACCAAGGTCGAGCAGTTGGTGTTCAAGGACGTGGGCTCCAAGCTGGCCGAGCTGCTGCTACGCCTGGGTTCGGAACATGGGCTGGAGCACAAGCGTGGCCTGGTGCTGGGCCTGAAAATCACCCATCAGGAGATGGCGAATCTCATCGGCTCGACTCGCGAAACCGTCTCGTTGACCCTGTCGCACTTCAAGCGCAACGGGCTCATCCAGACCGAAGGTCGCAAAGTGATCTTGGTCGACCGCGAAGGGTTGCGCTCGCTGGCGTAGGAGGAAGGGTCTTTTGAGGGGAACCCTGGGAGGGTTCCCCTCCCCTCCCGCGATGGTCCCCGGCGAGCGACGAGGGCGCGCGCGAAGCGCGCGGGGCGGGTAGGGTGGGCTGTCCGTCCCGAAGTCCCCGTAGGGGGAGCTCGCCGACTCCCCACGCGATCTACCAGCCGCCGTCGCGACGTCCGCCACCACCGCGGTCGCGATCGCGGCCGCGGCCACCGCCGCCAAATCCACCGCCGCCACCGCCACGAGCCGCGCGCTCGCGGGCCTCGCTCACGCTAATGGGCCGTCCCTGAATCTCGCGCCCGCCTAAGGTTTCGATCGCCTGGGCCGCTTCCTGATCGCTGCCCATCTCGACAAAGGCGAAGCCGCGCGGCCGTCCGGTGTCCCGGTCGAGCACGATCTTCACCTCGGTCACGTTCTTTCCCCCTTCAGCGAAAACCTCTCTCAGCTCGGCCTCGGTCACGTTGTACGACAGATTGCCAACATACAGCCTGTTTCCCATTTCGTTCTCCTGTTGCTTCTCAGATTGCCGCTGCTGGCCGGTCAAAAAGAAGCGGCCAGCTGGGGGATGCCGTGTCTAGCTCTGGGTTCTCGGTCCAACATGCGCCGCTCGAAACGAGGGCGTCGAAAAAATGACGGCAAGAACTCACCAGAGGAACTCGCTGCTGAACCAACACTAGCAAAACCGCCGGGCCGCTGTCGAGTCTGCCGATCTTCGCCTTCTGGTGTGACGCATAAGGGCACGCGGTCTTCCCCTTGTTCGCTCACGCTCCGACGTGCTATCAGCGGAGATTCGATTTGACATGGGAACCCTCGAAGGGTTCCCAATCCCTCCCGCGATGGTCCGCCGCCGGCAAGGCCGGCGGGCTCCCCACGCGACAATTGAAACCGAAAGGCTGGGACATGAAGTCGTACAACATCGCGCTGATTCCGGGTGACGGCACTGGGCCCGAGGTACTGGCCGAGGGCGTGAAAGTAGTGAATGCAGCCTGCGCCAAGTACGGCGTCAAGCTGAACTACCAAAGCTTCGATTTCGGTGGTGAGCGCTACAAGCGCACCGGCGAGATCCTGCCCGACAGTGCGATCGAAGAGTTCAAGAAGTTCGACTCGATTTTCCTGGGCGCCATCGGCCATCCTGACGTCAAGCCCGGCATCTTGGAAGTGGGCATCCTGCTCAAGACGCGCTTCGCTCTCGATCAGTACATCAACCTACGGCCGGTGAAGCTGTATCCCAACGTGGAAACCCCACTCAAGGACAAGGGCCCCGAGCACATCGACTTCGTGGTCGTNNCGTCACGCAGAAGGGAACGCCGCTGGAGGTGGCGACGCAAGTGATGCAGTACTCGCGCCCCGTGGTCGAACGTTGCGTGAAGTACGCCTACGAATACACCCGGCGCCGCAACAGCAAGAAGAAGATGCTCACGCTCGTGCACAAGTGCAACGTGCTC
>PMLB01000349.1 GCA_003158735.1 Myxococcales bacterium
TTCTGCGCAGCGCCTGTCTAGGTTCGGGGATTCGGAGTGGCGGGGCGAGGTATAGGTGTGGGTATGCGCTCAACGACGAGCGTTGCGTACCGAGGAGAATTCCGTGCGATGAAGTCACGGATAGCAGCGAGATCCTCTGCGGCCTGCGGCGTCCATCCTCCGATGATACCGGTGGGGATCCTCTCCGACACCGGGACGTGCGTCGGTTTCCCATCGGAGAGTTTCGATGGGAAAACCGAGGTGTTCTCCGAGTACGCGATTCACCTCTGAAACCACATACGAGACGGTGTCACGTTCGCCGGCGACGTCGCCCGGGGAGGCAACGAATACCCGTACCCTACGAGGTCGATGTGCGGCCCCAGCGTTGGTTCGTTTTGATTTGTCCATCGTGACTCCGAGCAAGTCAGCCCGCATAGCGCGTTGGCGTTCAGCGGCGGGCCGCGAAGCGGACCGTCAGGTGCAAAGCCTTATTGGCCCGCGTAATCAATGCATGCACCCCATATAGACACCAGCGACCTTCGCATAGGCATCTGGGTAAACCGACTTGGCTTTCTCGAGCGCCTTGCGAGTCGGAGCCTCACCGCGACGGCCGCTTGCCACAATCACGAGGTAGAGACCGGGCTTGAACTCCGAGTAGGCATTGGAATATTCAATGCTGACGTAGACCCCAGCGTCGTATCGGCCACGTGCAACGTAGCACGGTGCTGTCCAGCCATCAGCCTCGCAGCTGGCTTTCGGGAAGGAAAGCCCGCCGTTCTCGCTCGGAGACAAATCACGCAGATCCAGCTTCAGACCGAGGCGTCTTGAAGCATCCAGCGCGGTCCGATGCGCTTCGGCGTAACTGGGGGTGGATTTCACGATCACAAATTCCACCTTGATGGTTGCTTCGCGGATGTATCGCTCAGCCTCTGACTCGCCCGCCTTCGCAGCGGTTGTCATGAAAAGCACGGTTCCGATTATGAACATTTTCTTGTGCATCGCTCACCTGGGGTCGCCGCTCGTCTGCCCAAATTTGCATTCGGACGCAGCTTCGCCCCACGTGGCGCTTTTCGCAACCACTGGCGGACGTCATGCGTCACCGCTTGAATCCCAGACGGCATCTCTGGAAGTTGTAGAAAGCCTGCGAACATCCGATAGTTGAGAGTGCGAGCCGCGCATGCGCGCCCGACGGACTTTCGCTCAACTGACCATCCATGGATAGCAAGGAGCTGCTTCGGAGATTCAGGGCAGCCGGCTGGCCTGGGCCGACTCAGGTCCACGCACTTCTGGGCGAGGCACCAGCGCTCGGCCGCGACGACATCGAGCGCCTGCTGGGCGTGCTGGTCAGCAAGGGCCTGCCCGGCGATACGCGCGACCAGACCAACCGCTGCTTCGTCTTTCGCACCGTGGCCGAGCGGGTGCTCGACAAGACGCTGTTCCTGCCCTACCTGCGGGCCTTGCGTGGCGCCGACGGGCAGATCCTGTCCCTGCTCGGCCCGCTCATCGTGCGGGTCAACAACATCGAGGGGCATGTCGAGCTGTGCTCGCTGCTCAAAGAACCCGACGGCACGCTACGCCGGGGCGTGGCTGGCATGCTCAAGCAGATCGGGGGCACCACCGTGTTCCAGACCTTGAGCACTTGGTGCAGCGACCCCGGATTCCAGGGCCGCACCGAGGCCATGGACGTGTTGGTCTCGATCGGTCGCCAGGTGGCCATCCCGGCCCTGGCGGCTGTGCTGGCGGTGGGTTCCCCCAACGAAAAGGTGCACGCCTTGCAGTACCTGGCCGACGCCGAGCTGATGGCCAAGGATGCGCGGGGCGCAGTCAAGGCCATCGCTCCGGCCCTGCGCGATACCACCGAGCGCGTGGCCATGCAGGCAGTGCTGGCCTTCGCGACCCTGTCCTCGGAGGACGAGTACTTCGAGCATATCGGTCCGGTGCTGGATTCGCCCAACCTCAACATGGCCAAGGCCGCTGTCGAGGCGCTCAGGCGGTTCAGCTCGCCGCGTGCCGTGGCTGCTCTCGATCGCAAGCTGCACGCGGGCCCCCATGTCATCCGACTCGCGGTGCTGGCCACCGCCGAGGCCATCGGCAACGATCAAATCCTTCCCTTGGTTGTGAGGGCGCTCGCCTTCGCGAAGATTGACGTGCGCACGCGCGCGGCCGAGGTGCTGACCAACCTGGCCCTGGCGGGCAAAGTCGACCTGGCGCGCACTATCCTGTGGCTCCTGCGCAGCAAGGACGTGAACGTGCGGCGCATGGCCGTGGACATTTCCAAGAAGGTGGGCGATCCCACGGGCGAGCTGGCGCCGCGACTTCTGCGCTACTTGCGCGACGAGGACTGGTGGGTGCGCGAGCGCGTGATGGATGCTCTGGTGGCCATGGCGGGCAAGCAGCTCACGCGCCACCTGGTGAGCTACCTGCAAGACCCATCTGACATTGTCCGGCGCTATGCCGTCGATGCGCTGTTGCGACTCAAGGATCCCGCGGCGCTGGGGGCGCTGGTGCGGGCGGCGCAGGGCGATGCCGATTGGTGGGTGCGTGAGCGCGCCATCGAGGCGGTGGGTCTGATGGGTGATCGCCGGAGCATCCCGTACATCGTGGATCTGCTGAAGCGAGAGCCGGAACTGCAGCGGGTTTGCGTCGAGGCTCTGCAGGCGATGAAGGCCGACGAAGTGGCGCCCCAAGTGGCGGCGCTGTTGCCCGCCGCCGATGTCGAGATGAAGCTGGTGATCATCGCCTGTCTCGCCACCCTGGACGAGCCCGGCCAGGCTCCCGCCTTGCTGCCTCTCTTGCAGGACACCGATCACCGCGTGCGCGGCGCCGCGCGCGAGCTGCTGGCCCGCTGGAATGTGGCCGGCGCGCACGAGAGCGCGAGCGACAAGGCCTCGCTTTCTCTGCTGGAGCGACTGCTGCTGGCGCTGGCCTCCAACGACGGCGACGACCTCATCCTGGCGGGCGGCCTGCGCCCCACCATGAAGAAGATGGGCAGGGTGGTGCCGCTGGCCAGCCATGTGTTTTCCTCCGAGGACGTCGAGGCCATCATCTCGCCCCATCTCAACCCCAAGCAGGTGGCCGACTTGCAGGTCTTGCGCGATGTCGACTTTTCGCTCGCGCTCAAGTCCGAAGGGCTGCGTTTCCGCGCCAACGTGTTTCGCCAGATGCCGGGGCTGTCGGCGGTGTTCCGCATCGTCAAGGATCGCATCCCGGTGCTGGAAGAACTTGGTCTGCCGTCGGTGGTGAAAAGCTTTGCCGAAATGAAGAACGGGCTGGTGCTGGTGGGCGGCCCGACGGGCTCGGGCAAATCCACCACCCTGGCCGGAATCATCGACCACATCAACCGCACCAGCTCGCGCCACATCGTCACCCTGGAAGACCCCATCGAGGTGATGCACAAACAGAAGAAGTGCCTCATCAATCAGCGTGAAGTGGGAACCCACACCGCCTCGTTCGAGAATGCCCTACGCGCGACTTTGCGCCAGGACCCGGATGTCATCCTGGTGGGTGAGATGCGCGACCTGGCCACGGTGCAGTTCGCGGTGACGGCATCGGAGACCGGCCATCTGGTTCTGGGGACGCTGCACACCGTCTCGGTCGACACCACGGTCGATCGTCTGGTCAGCCTGTTTCCCCCGGGACAACAGCCGCAGGTGCGCTCCCTGCTGGCCGACACCCTGCGCGCGGTGATGTGTCAGTACCTCATTAAGCGCAAAGACGGTCAGGGGCGTGTCACCGCGGTCGAGGTCATGATCAACAACGAGGCGGTCGCCAATCTCATCCGCAAGGGAAAGACCTTCCAGATCCCGTCGGTGATCGCCACTCAGCGTGATGCCGGCATGCAGTCCATGGACGGGGACCTGGAACGCCTGTTCAAGGCCGGGCTGGTCAGCGCCGAGGAAGCCTACATGAAGGCTGCCAACAAGAAGAACTTCGAACTGGTGGTGGCTGGCCCCGACGGCGCGCGGATCCAGGCTGAGGCCAAGGTCGCCGAAGCCAAGGCCGCGGCCCGCGCGCAAGGAGAAAAACCAGAATGATGGCGAGCGTGGGGGCTGTTTGCAGGAGGGCAACGCCTTGGCGCGTATAGATTCCTTTCTGCGCCTGGTGGTCGAGCAGAAGGCGAGCGATCTGCACTTCCACTCGGGCGTGGTGCCTTTGATTCGTCACGACGGTGACCTGGTGCCGCTCAACTTCCGCGCCCTGAGCGAGAGCGACGCGCGTCGCTTTTTGTGGGAGATTCTCACCCCGGAGCAGCACGCGGCGTTCGATCGCGATCAGGAACTGGACTTCATCTACGACTTGTCCGAAGTAGGACGTTTTCGCGCCAATCTGTTCCAGCAGGCCCGCGGCATCGGGTCCGTGTTCCGCATCATCCCCACCCGACTGCCGACCATCGAAGACCTTCTTCTGCCCCCGGTGGTGCGCAAGCTCACCGAGTTGCAGAACGGGCTGGTGCTGATCACTGGGCCGACCGGCTCGGGCAAGACCACCACGCTGGCGGCGCTGGTGCACGAGATCAACAAGACATCGAGCCGCCACATCATCACGATTGAAGATCCCATCGAATACGTGCACGCGCCCCTGCAAAGCGTGGTCACGCAACGTCAGGTGGGCCGTCACGTGGAGAGTTTTGGCAGCGCTCTGCGCTCCAGTTTGCGCGAATCGCCTGACGTGGTGGTGACGGGCGAGATGCGCGATCTGGAGACCATCCAGGTGGCCCTGCAAGCGGCCGAGACCGGCGTGCTGGTGTTCGGAACGCTGCACACCAACTCAGCATCCAAGGCGGCCGATCGGATCATCGACGCGTTTCCCGACGAATCACGCGAGCAGGTACGCGGCGTGGTTTCTGTCATGCTGCGCGGGGTGCTGGCGCAGATGCTGTGCAAGCGGTCCAGCGGCGAGGGGCGCGTGGCGGTGCTGGAGGTCATGCTGCAGACCATCGGCATCGCGAATCTCATACGTGAGTCCAAGTGCTACCAGATCGATGCCTATCTGCAGACCGCCGATCCGGGCAGCGGAATGCAAAGCCTGGATAGCTGCATCTTCCAGTACATCAAGCGAGGCATCATCACCTTGGAAGAAGGCCTGCGCGTGGCCAACTATCCCGAAGTCATCAAGCGCATGGCGGCCGAACTTCCCGAAGAAATCTAGGTAAGCGATGGAACTGTCGCGCAAACAGTGGCTGGTCGAGGCGCAGAAGCTGGAGAAGCGCGGCGAGGCAGGACCTGCGGCCCAGGCCTACACGCGCGCCGGCGCCCACGACGATGCGGTGAGGGTGTCTCTATCAGCCGGAAACTTCGTCGGTGCGGGACAGGCGCTCTTGCGCAGCATCGACTACGACCGGCGCAAGCGGTTTGCACTCGACGCGAAGCAAAGGAAGGTGGTGCTCAAGGCTGCCATCTGCTTCTCACGCGGTGGCGACGTGCGACTGGCGGTGGAGTTGTTCCTCGCCGCTGGTGAGCGGAGCCGGGCGGTGGGGCTGCTGCAGGAAGCGGGAGATTTCGTCAATGCCGCGCGCGTGGAAGCTGATCCCACGGGGCAAGGCGAGCTGGCGGGGTATGACAGCCAGGAATCTGCGGTTCCGGAAGCGGCCGCCTCGGCAGATGCCGCGCGCAACCTGGAGCGCGCGGGCAAGCTTGACGCCGCCCTGGAGGCCTATTCGCGACTCAAGCAGTGGTCAAACGCGGCAGCGCTGGCCCGGCGTCTGGGCCATGTCGAGCAGGCGGCCAGCCTTTTTTCCGAGGCGGGCGAGCCGTTCCAGGCGGCGGTGTGCTTCCGTGAAATGCGCGACGCCGATCAGGAGCTGCAGCATCTGGTGAAAGTCGCACCGGCTGACGCCCACTACCGCGAGGCCTGCGTGCGGGCCATCGCGATGGCCTGCGACCGCGCTCTACTGAGCTTCGAGTTGGAGCAACTTGTGGGCAAGTTCGTCGACGCCGGGCCCGCCAGCGACGATGAGGTCGATGCTTGCTACCGCTTGGCTCAACTCTTTGACACCCACGAGGCTCCGGAAAATGCGGCGCTTTGCTATCGCAAGATTTTGGGCGTGCGGCCCGGCTATCGTGATGTCGCCGATCGCTTGCGGGCCGCGGAAACCGACTTCCGCGGAGCGGCTGCCAAAGACTACGAACGCGTCTTCAAGGAGGAGCTGGCGCTTCGCGAGGCCGCCAAGCGGCATGAAGCGCCGCCGGCGGCCGCGTCCACGGCAAACGACAAGGAGTCTCTGGGCGAGCTGCCGGTCCTGCCCGAGTTGCCGGACCTGCCCGAGCTGCCCGAGGCAGCCGCGCCGCTGGGCTCGCAGGCTGGCAGGCACGGTTCCGCACCCACGCCCGCGCTCCACACGCGTATGCTTTCGTCGCCGGACGGGCGCCCGCCGTCAGCCGTGGCTGGTCCTTCCGCGCCAGCGGCCGCGCCCGCCGCGGTCGAGCCCGGGAGCACCTGGGGGGTAGCAACGCAGTTCGGTTTTCAGGGCGTCGCCCTGGAAGAGGGCGCCCTCGTCAATCGACGCTACCGGCTGGAGAAGAAGATTGGTCAGGGCGGCATAGGGGCGGTGTGGAAGGCCGTTGACCTGGAACTCGACGAGACCATTGCCATCAAGTTCTTGGGGGCGCAGTTCGTAGACGAAGAGACGCTTGGTCGCTTCAAGCAGGAGGTCTCGCTCTCGCGCCACTTCAACCACCCGAACATCATCCGGATGTACGACATCGGAACCTGCGCTGACCAGAAGTACATCACCATGGAGCTGCTCAGCGGCCACGACTTGGGAGAGATCATGCGGCGAGGCCCTCTCGCCCTCGACCAGGGGCTGGCTCTGCTGGTGCAGGCGTGCCACGCGTTGCAAGTGGTACACGACCGAGGAGTCATCCATCGCGACATCAAGCCGGACAACTTCTTCATCACCGACGACGGTGTGCTCAAGGTCATGGATTTCGGCATTGCCAAGCGCCACAGCGCCAGCCGCGGGCTGACCCGCGCGGGCATGATGGCCGGCACGCCTCAGTACATGGCTCCCGAGCAGGCCAGCAACTTCGGCGGTGTCACCCATCTCGCGGACCTGTACGCTTTGGGCTGTATCGCCTATCAGATGTTCACCGGTGCGGTTCCCTTCGACGCCGACGAGGTCATGCCCATTCTGATGGCGCATATGTCGCGGCCGCCCGAGCCGCCCCGCCAGCGCAATCCCGCGATTTCCACCGAACTGGAGGCGGTCATCCTCAGGCTGCTGGCCAAGAAACCCGAAGACCGCGTGCAAAGCTGCCGCGAGCTGGCCGAGATTCTGCTCCGCCTGCGCCCGACCGGGGACGCGGGTTGACAAACCAGGACCGCGTTGGCCGCGGATCAAAGTTAGCTATTGCTCACCGTGTCGTCTTGATCGCGGGCAT
>PMLB01000244.1 GCA_003158735.1 Myxococcales bacterium
GGCGGGCTCCCCACGCGACTGGCCACCAGATGCTGTAGCCGCATGGAAATGGTAATATCTTCCTTGGCTGGGCACCTGGTTCCAGCCGTGTCACCCAGCCGGAGAGAGACATGAAAGCATCTTCCTTGCTTGGCACGCTTCTCTTTGTCTGGTTCGCTCCGCTGGTGGTGGGACTTTTCGGCTGTGGGGGAACCGTGGCCAGTAACCCGCCCACCACCAAGGCCGACGCCGCGGCCCTTCCCGCTGGTGGCAGTGGCGGCACGGGCGGAGCCACGCTTGGCACCGGCGGCAGCGCGACCAGCACGGGCGGGGTAACTTCTGGCTCGGGTGGCGGCACGGGCACCGGCGGTAGCGCGCCCACCGCGGGCGGCACAACTTCTGGCTCGGGTGGCGCCACTCGCGCCGGAGGCAGCGCGACCAGCTCCGGCGGCATAACTTCTGGTGGCGTCACTGGTACCGGCGGCGGCACCACCAGCTCCGGCGGCGCGCCCCCTGGATCGGGCGGCTCAACCACCGCTACGAGCGGGTCGACGACCGACATGGGCGGCAATACATCCAGAAGCGGCGGCAGCATGGCAACCGGGGGCCGCAGTGGCAGCGGCGGCATGGTCGCAAGCGGGGGCACCATTGAAAGCGGCGGGTCAGTGGGGAGCGGTGGGAATGCGGGAAAGGGTGGCTTCGACGGTGGAAGCGCAGGCTCGGGAGGAAGCTCAGGATCCGCTGGCTCCTCACGTGATGGCTCAGCCGACGCTTCCTCGGGCGGCGCGAGCGGGACCATCGACGCGGGCAGCGGCGGGCCAGAGCAGTGCACGAGCCGAGCGGCCATCGATAGTTCCAAGTGGAAGTTGGTGTGGTCGGACGAGTTCGACAAGGACGGTGCCCCGGATGCTTCGAATTGGGGCTACGAGAAGGGATTCGTCCGCAATTCGGAGCTCCAGTGGTACCAACCGGACAATGCCACGGTGTCGGGCGGACTGCTCACCATCGCGGCGCAGAAGCAACAAGTCTTGAACCCCAATTACAAGGCGGGCAGCACCGATTGGAAGCAGAATCGCCAATACGCCCAGTACACGTCGACCTCGATGACGACCTCGGGAAAGAAGAGCTTCCTATATGGCCGGTTCGAGTTGTGCGGCCAGATCGATACACGTCAAGGCAGCTGGCCCGCCTTCTGGATCTTGGGCAACGGGCTCAGCTGGCCGGCCTCTGGCGAGGTCGACATCATGGAGTACTACGCCAATGGCGTGCGTTCCAACATCTGCAAGCCCTCGGGGGGCAATTGCGACTGGTCGGGCAGCGTGAGCCAGTCGCTGAGCTCACTTGGCGGCACAACCTGGTCGAACAAGTTCCACCTATGGGCGATGGAGTGGGATTCGCAGAAGATCAATCTCTACTTGGACGACAAGCTCGTATACGGCTACACCATCACCAGTACGAACCCGTACACAGGGAATCCCTTCTACATGCTCGTCAATCTCGCCATCGGCGCGAACGGCGGCGACCCGTCGGGCACGACGTTCCCGATCACCTATCTGGTGGACTACGTGCGCGTCTACCAGAAGCCTTGACCTATGGCCCATTCTCTGCCGATACCAATTTGCCGTCGGACCTCGGCCTAGGCGCATCTGATACCGCCGAGACGGGACAACTGGATGCTTCCAGCGGGGACGGAAGCGACGGTCCCGGAACCGGCGGGACAGCCGGAACTGGCGATGTGGGCAACTACACATATCGGAGATGTGGGCAACTACACATATCGGAAGAGAAAGAAAGAATCTATGGACCAGCGGCGCAGTTCCGCTACACTCGGTCGCGGTTCTTGGAGGAGGGTCGAACTCGATGCGCAGTCCTTCTGTCGGTGCCCCGTGTGGCAGAAATCACGTCGCGGCGGTTTTGTTTCTTTGGGTGGCTTCGAGTTTCGCGGTTGGCCTTGCTTCTGCGCCATCGCCAGCCCACGCCGACGATGAGGCCACGGAACAGGCCCGCAAGCACTACCTGAAGGGGAAACAGCACTTCGACCTTGGCAAATGGGACGATGCCATCGCGGAGTTCGAAGAAGCCTACCGGCTGCACGCCGATGCGAGTTTTCTCTTCAACATGGCGCAGGCCTATCGCCGCAAGGGCGATCTGCAACACGCCTTGGACCTGTACAAGAACTACCTCATCGAGAATCCCGAAAGTCCCAAGCGAGGCGAGATCGAAGGGCGCATCCAGACACTCGAAAAGGAGATGAAACGTCGGCAGATCGCAGCCCCGGCCGCGAGCCCAAACGAGCCACCGCCGGCGCCAGCCGCCGTCGTGGGTTCCGCGCCGGTGCTGGTGCCAGCCCCGACGCCAGCAGCAGAGGCCACCCCTCCCGCGCCCCCGCCTGCGGCCCCCACGGTCACAGCACCGGCGCCGCCTGCGCCCAGCGCCGCACCTCCCGTCGCCGCGGCCGTCTCGCTTGCGCAGAATGCCCAGCCCAGCGCTGCCCCCGAGGCGCAGTCGTCGGGGCGCCGCCTGCGAGTAGCGGGAATCGTGTGCGGCGCCGCTGGACTGGCTTCCATCGGCACAGCCATCTACTTCTACGCCCATGCCGTCTCGCTCTCAGATAGAGTCTCCAATTCGGCCACGCCCGACTCCGACTACCGATCTGGCAAGACCGCCGAAACCATGCAGTGGGTCTTCTACAGCGTGGGTGCCGGGGCGCTGGTCGCCGGATCGATCCTCTACTTCCTGGGTTGGACGTCCACAGCCGGCGGCCCACCAGCGACCGCGGTTGCACCAATGTTCGGACCGGGGATTGCGGGCCTTTCAGCCCAGGGGACATTCTGATGCGCGGCCGGTTTGTCATCTCCTTCCTCTTCATTGTTGCGCTGGCTTCAGGCTGCGGCTTCAACCCGCATCCGATTGACGGAACGCTGTCGTGCAACGACGGCTGTCCAGCCGGCTATGTCTGCCGGACGGCCGAAAATCGCTGCTGGCGTGCCAGTACGCCGATCGCTGATGGCGGCAGCGATGGCGCGGTTGTGCCCAAAGACGGCACCGCCCCTGACATTGGCGCCCGCGATGGATTGACGGCTGAGGCAGGCAGGGATGTTTCGGCGGACAGCAGCAATCCTTCCGACGCTGCCGGCAAAAAGGACGGTGGTGCCGAGGATGGCGGGGAAGGCGCCGACACAGTTGGTTCAAGCGATGACGCCCCAGTGAGCGCGGACGGAACCGCGGGCAATGGCGATACTGGCGGGGCTGGCGGTGGCGCGGGCGGTGGTAGCGATGGCTCGGCTATCACCGATGGCAGCGGTGACGCCGAGCGCGGAGCTGCCGGTGCAGGTGGGAGCGGGATGACCTCAGGCGGTACCAGTGGCGGTGGTGGGAGCGTCACGACCTCAGGCGGCGTCACTGGCGGCAACAATTCCGGCGGGAGCGTCACGGCCTCGGGCGGTATCACTGGCGGCAGCCACGCCAGTGGCGGCGTGGGCGGAACCGGAGGCGGCGTTGGGGGCTCAGGCGGTGCTGGCAGCGGTGGTTCCGGCGGCGCGAGCAGCTCAGGTGTTTGCGTGCCGACGATCGACAAGCAGTGTGTCGATTCCACGCACCTCAAAACCTGCGGGGCCGATGGTCAGTGGCCGGCAACCGGAACGCCTTGCCCCTACGTCTGCATCGACAACCCGGGAAACACCGATGCCTGCGGCGGGGTTTGCGTCCCCACCACCGACAAGCAGTGCGCCGATTCCACGCACCTCAAGACNNCGTCTGCATCGACAACCCGGGAAACACCGATGCCTGCGGCGGTGTTTGCGTGCCCACCACCGACAAGCAATGCGCCGATTCCACGCACCTCAAGACTTGCGGGACCGACGGTCAGTGGCCGGCAACCGGTGATCTCTGCCCATTCGTCTGCATCGACAACCCGGGAAGCACCGATGCCTGTGGTGGCGCGTGCATTCCCGGGTCCAAGCAGTGCGCTTCTGGCGGGACGGCGAGCCAGACGTGCGGAGCCGACGGGCAATTGGGTTCGGCGACGGCCTGTCAGATCACCACCCCCAGCTGCGCTGGGGGGCACTGCGCGTACAAGCTGCCCAACGTGGGACAGCTTGCCGAAACCGACACGCAGTACGGCGGCTACATCTATGCGATGCAAATAACCCCGGCGGCCACCACAAAAGCGCTGCGGGTCGGTTTCTACGGTGCCGGTACAACGGGAAACATCCGGTTCGCAATTTACGACGAGAGCGGCGGGCTGCCGAACAACCTGCTCGCGAGCACGACGATTGCAGCCAACGCAAATGCAAACGTCGAGGTTGCCCTGGGCGCGACCGTGACCTTGGCCCTTGCAACCAACTATTGGATTGTCGCGCTCTCGGACTCGAACGTATCGATGCACGCGCTCACGACCAGCGGACCCGGCTACAGGTTTAACAACTACGCCGGATATCCCGCGATGCCCGCGGCTTTCCCGAAAACGGCCGCGGCGACGGCTACCAGCTACACGCTCGATTTCTACCTCGTGGTTCAAGACCAGTGACACGCGCAGGAGGGGCAACCGACATGCTATCAAACAGTGGCCAACCGTTCAGGAGTAGTGCGCGGTTCGCAGCACGATGTCTTTCGTGGTTCGCGCTTTTCGCCCTGCTGATGTTCGCGCGTGCGGCCACGGCCGACAACATGTGTGCGCCGGCTCTGGTGGGCGTTTTTGGGCTCACAGGTCCCCCCGATTTCGCGAACCAGCCCGAGGTCGTCGCGACCAACAACGATCTCGCGGTCCCGGCCGGGTTCGGTCAGCAGCTCGACGACCCGCGATGGAACGGTTCGTGGCGACAGGATTTTGCCGGCGGCGGAGCCACCGAAGCCGGGATGCGCGCGCTGCAAGACGGTAACGTCCTTTACCTCTCGTTCCTGGTCTACACCGATCCGACTGCAACACTTACCGCCGGTGGCGACAAGGTATTCGTCGGTTTCAGTGACGGCACCAAGGCCGATCTGGCGCAAATCGTGATCACCGCCGGCGAGCCGCTTCGCAACTCGCCCAGCATTTCTGGCTCCACGTGGTTCAAGACCATCAACGGGGGTACGATTTGGACCATCGGAGCGGGTCCCTTGGGTTGGGTCGAGACCGGCAAGATCAGGGCGTGGTCCGGCGATGGTACGCATGCGTGGGGCCCGGCGGGTGGTCCCGGCACCGGTGTGACCGGCGTTCGCTGGGCCATCAACATGCGAATCGATCTGGCACTGGTGGGCGCCCACTTGGGGCTCGGGGGAGCGCTGCCCCGCCCCTTCAAGTTCTTTTCCGAAATCAGCATCGCCACCCCGAGTGGGCCGGCGACCTACGATTGGCCCTTAGGGACTGCTTTGGATCTGTCGACCGGCGTTCCAACGTTCCTGATCACGAACTGGGGCAACGCGACCGCCGATTTGACGACGTGCAGCGGTACCTCGGTGACGTGGGACCACATCGGGACTATGCCCATCAGCTCTGGCATTCCGTCGACGACCGTCTACTACCCCCCGAAGACAAACCCCAACGACTTCGTTGCAGTCCTGACCGACACCATCCCGATCTCGCACACCGTCCAAGCACGATTTCGCCTCGCCAACTGGGGATCGCAGATTGGGGTCGGTGGCGATTGGAGGGACATCCTGCCTCCCAGTGGTGGCAATCCTGGCACCGTGCTCAATGGGACCCCGAATCCCAACGATCAGATTGTTTGGCATTGCGTAAATACCGGGGCGGGTGATCCATGCCCAACTCTCGCGAGCGGACAACCTAAGGATCAATGCCTGCTGGTCGAACTCTCGCAGGCCCCTGCGGCGGTTGGGGTCACATTCAAGCAAGACAGCGCGCGACGCAACATGGACTTCGTGAACGCCTCGAAATTCGAGCGATCGGCCGAAATCAGCATCAAGGGCCTCGCGCCCCTTCCTGGAAGTGGTGGACAGCGCGATGTCTACCTCTACGTCAAGGCAGCAAACATGCCCAAAGACGTGACGGCTGCCCCGCCTGGGGGATCCGCGGCCGGCCAGACGGACCAGGGCCGACCTGGAGCCACTGCGATGGTGGCTGGCCAGGACGGGCGTTCAGACAAACAGCCGAAATTGCCGCCCACAACCTACGAGCGCCTTTCGACGAGCTACCCCACGTACGAAGTTCACGTGTATCACACCACGGGAAAGACCCGACAAGAGGGCGGAAAGACCGTCACCGTGCTCGAGCCGCAGGTGCCTTTCGGCTATTTCGTGCAACACCAGGGCGATCTGGCCGGGTGGGAGCACAGTCTCGTGGGCGAAGGGGTGACGCTTGAGCTTGTCGCTCCGAACTTCTATCACGTCAAGGTTCCCGACAACGGCGCGGTGAACGTACACACAAAGATCGTCGCCTGTCAGAATCACTTCTTTGGGCTCTTTCGTTGCTGCTGTAGCCTGGGGCGAGCGCAGCCGGGCGGAGCCGACGGGTGGTTTGCGGCGTTTGGGCTGGGATTGCTGTTCGCCATGCGTGTCCGACGGCGTCGGCGAGGCGACAGCTGAGCGTCGCCGTATCCGACGGACCCGAGCTGACCAGTCGGTGGCCATCGCCGACAGAAAAACCATGGTCGGCCAGTGCCTGCGAGCCGCAAAGACTCTGTGCGGACAGTGTAGCGCTTGGGATTCTGTCGTTGCTCGCAGGAAGGGCAGCAGATGACGGTGATTCGCGCGGTCAGTGGCGCCCCAGCCGAAATCTGTGCAGCCCGCACGCAAGCTTGCGAGAGCGACGCCGACTCGGCCATGGTCATGGCTTCGGGCAGTTCAAATGGCGCCTAAAGCGACTATGCACGCGCGGGCAGCGGCGGCATGTCTCGCGGCACGCGTTTGTAGTGGAAACCCTGGGAGGGTTCGCTTCGCCCTTCGGCCCCCCACCCGCCACCTCCTACTGAGCAGCCTTGTCGTATACGGCCCAGCTCAGCTGTCCGGTATGGGCAACGGCAAATCGGTAGAAAGCACCCGTTCTGGGAACTGCGTCCCAACACGACGAGCTTCAGCACCCGAGATCCGGTGCTCAGGGCCTACTTCTTCGGGCGCTTGTTCTCCCGGAGCAAATCCCATAGTCCGCGAAGACTCAGCACCGGAAGCGGCGCTCTGGAAGCGGCAGCGAGAAGTGCTGAATCCCCGGTGATGAGCGCGTCAGCCCGTCCCGCAACCGCGGATGCCACGATCCATTCGTCGTCGGGGTCCGAGATTCCCAGGTTCAGGTGTTCCCTCGGTTTCGGAACCAGCACTGCTTCCCGCAGCAGATCGTCGATTTCCTCGATCAGTCTGCGCGGCATCCTGATTCGGTCGCGTAGCGCGCGGCGCAGTTCAGTCAGGACGACTTCGCCGACCACCAACTCATGCTCAAGCAAGACAGAGCTGAATAGATCGGCGCACAGGCCCCTCGTGGCAAAGGCGCTGACCAGCACGTTGGTGTCGAGAAAGACCCTCACGACAATTCGCGGAACACGTCGTCGTCAGTGAGGTATCCACGGGCTTCAGCAAGCGGAAGCGCCTTCTTGCGCAGTCGCTCAAATCGTAGCAAAGCAATTTGTCGCCGTAGAGCATCGCGCGCCAGATCACTTCGGGTGCGTCCAGTCTGAACGCAGGCACGTTCCAGCTCGCGCTCAAGCGTCTCGTCCAGTCGAATAGTGACGGTTGCCGTCTTCATCGTAAGACAAAGTAACACGCCGCTAGCGCCCCGGCAAGCCAACAGATGGGACAGCCGCGGATCGAGGCGTTTGGGGCGACCGGGAAGAACGCGGCAGGGACGACTTGCCGACAGAAATCTCTCAGATGCTGCCGCTGAGCTGGGCGCGACAATGCTAGCAATAGCGGCGTGACGCTGCCGGTGGCGCCACGGCTGCGGACAGCGGCCCGGCTGATGCGGAAGGAGGTACGGTCGGCAGCGAGGCTGTCACGGAGGTAGGCGGCAGACTCGACGACGGTTCACCTGGCACAGGAGGTGGTGCCGAGACCGGAGTTGGCGACGCCCCTGACGCTAGGCCGAATGCTCCCGCGGGAGGGACAGCTGGCGGCGTCGGCGGCATGAAAGGTATGGGAGGTACCGGTGGCGGCAGTAGCACGATTGGCGCACTGGACGCTTCTTTCGGCCAGCCGGATATTTGCGCCTGCGGGCTGAGAGTCCGTCAGCAGCAGTCACGGCGCCGGTCTCGCCAGCCGGCAGGCCGCGATCGACGTACCTCGATCAGTCGTTGATCGGCATCATTGCGGCGTTCTGGACCGGTTGCATTTCGCGCTGCTCGCTGTTCTGGCGCTGAACCACACCGCTTGTCCCATTCTCGGCGTTCGAGTTCAGCCGCGCAATCGACTCAATCGCTGTGTTCATCCCGCTCGCAATTCGCTGGGCGAACCTATCCAGATCTTCCGGGCTCACTGTCGTGCCTTCCAGAATGTAGCGCACGTACGCTTGGTCCGATTGAAACAGCTGCCTGAGGTAGGCCAAGAATACGACCTTGAGTGACATCAGATGGTTCACAGCCCGCGCCACCTGTTCGCGTGGCTTGGCAACAAAGAGACCGTAGAGGGTGCCAAGAATGCCGGCCGCTCCGCCCGTTCCGGCGCTGATACCGGCCCAGCCGCTCAAGTTGCCCTGCTTAAAGAGGGCCAGCACGGCGCTTGCGATGAGCAGGGACAACCCCACCAAAAACACCGCCAGGTCCATGGACAGGGCCATTCGGAACCCCCGCTGAGCTTCCGTGAGCGACTTGTCGAACAGCGTCTCGATCTTGTCTTCGGTACTTTTGAGGAAACTCTGATATTGCGACATCAGGTCGTTTCGCATCCGAAGCTTCTGCAGCGCCTCGGCGCCGCCAACCTCGCTGAGCAGGATGTAACAGCACTTTTGGTGTTCGGCGGAACCGGACACCATCAGCTCACTCAGCGCGGTCGCCACTGCGGTTCGGTTCTCCAACTGCCGAAGAGCATCGGCGTATGCCTTCACGGTCTCGTCATCTTCACCCAGGGCTTTCTCCAATACCCGACGAACGGCCACCGACGAGCCCAGAACGCTCTCGAGCGATCGAGCCGCTTCGCGCACGATGGTCGGATTGCTGTCTGTTAGCTGGGCCAGCAGTGTGGGCTCCGCCGTAGCTGCTTTCAGTTTGCCCAGGCCGAGCAGCGCAATGGCTCGCATGGCGTCGCGACCCGTGAAGTCGCGCCATTTCTGGACGAAATCGATCAGGGCCAGCGCCGCGTCCGACGCCAACGGCGAGGTGCGCTCGACATGGTAGGCCGCCTTGAGGGCATCATAGGTGAGGTCCGAATTGTTACCGAGCCTGATGATCTCGCAGATACGTGTGACGATCTTCTCGTCCTCGACGCAGCACACGCGCATCGCCCGCAATGCGGCCCAACACTCGACGCTGTTTTCGGTCGAGATGCTGGTTCGGATATCCTGGAGCGCGCGCGTGTCGCCCTCGCGTGCGAGCATCGCCTTGGCGAGTAGCTTGACGATCCAATGCTCGTGGTCTGCGTATCGTCTTGCGATATCCTGCCAACCGGTACGCCGTGCCCGCGCGAGGCCGGCAAGAGCCCAGTATTGCACCCATTCCCACGGACCTTCCTTCTTTGGGTCCGCATGCTTCAACACAACGCTCGCAGAATCATTCCCATCGGCACACAGGCGTCCGGACACGTACAACATCCACGACAACGTGCTCTCGACCTTCCGGTTGGATACGACCTTGTCGTCGGCAAGTGCCCCACCTGGCTGCGTCTGCTTCTCGAGGTAGCCATGAATCCGCGAACGGAGCGCATCTTTCACCTCGGCGGTCGCTCGATTCAGCTCTCGATCCAATTGATTGCGCCAGGCCTCGCATCCTGCCAGCAACAAGTTGAACAGAGTCTCGGCCTGTGCGACAGGAGCTGTTTCGCTCGACCGTCCAGAACTACCAACAGAAGACACCGACTGATCCATGCCAAGCACACTATCACAGGAATCGTTGATGGTTGATACTCATGATCCACGGGCGTGCCTGCGGTGGCGGCCTCCCCATCAGACGCTGATCGCCACTCTCCGGCTTTGTTGCTCGCGTCGCGCACCTTCCACGCCACGGTACGGGGGCCAGATGTTCCCCTGGCGCCGAGGCCGAGCCAGCACGACTGATCGTGTTTTCAGCGGAAGCACGATGGGATAGACTGCGCCCCGTGCCTGAGACTTGCTCTTCAGCCCACACAGCGAGCGGTCAGAGACGTCTTGCGGTACCGCCGCAGTGCGCGAGAAAATGTACTGGCGTACGGCGGACGGGCTTCTCGGACCGAAAATGTCCCCGTCGATTTACCTATGCGCATGTATCGATGCGCCCATATCACCTTGGTGGCACGCCATGAGCCTTTCCTGGGTACACATTTCTGATCTGCACTTCGGTCAAGGTTCGCACTCCGCCGATCTGTTCGATCAGAAGCGGGTCACGAAAGGAATCGTCAGCGATGCCCAGGCGATCGCCAACCGCCTCGGCTCGCCCGACTTTGTCTTCATTACAGGCGACATAGCCTACTCTGCGGATTCGCGCGACCAGTATCCGGCGGCGGCCCGATGGATCGAGGAGCTTCTCGACGCCACTGGCGCCAAACGCAATGGTCTATTCGTCGTCCCTGGCAACCACGACGTCGACCGCGCTCAGGTCCGCCTGTTGCTCCACAGCGCCCTGCGCTCCCGACCCGAGGAATTGAGCGAGCTGTTCACGGATCTAGGCGAGATGAAGGTTGTATGGCAAAAGCTGCAAGCGTTCGAGCAGTTCGCGCACGCATGGCATCCAGAGGACTGGAATCCCGCAAGGCCTTTTCTGCTGCATCGGGTGGATACGCAGCTGGGTCCGGTGGTCGTCATCGGCCTCAACACTGTGCTCCTTAGTTTCGACGACAAAGACAGCCCGACCAATCTCGCGATCGGCGCCGCTCAGCTCAACCAAGCCATAGAGTCGCAGCCTTCGAATGCGCTGCTCCTCGTTCTGCAGCATCACCCGCCCGAGTGGCTGATTGACGGTGGCAACGTGCAGACACTACTCGCGCGGAGTCCGCATCTGCTGTTCTGTGGTCACGTCCACCAGCAAAACGGCTTCCTACGTCGTCCACTGATGGGCGAGACCCTCATCCAGCTCGTCGCCGGTGCCGCTCACGATCCCGACCACGCAGGCGAGCACACATACAATTGGGGTCGCCTGTCCCCCGACGGGCTTGAGTACTACCCGCGGGCGTGGTCGCGCACTGGTCTGTGCTTCGTCGACCAGAACACTGGGGGGGCGAGCAAGAACGACTTCATGGAAGGTGTCGGACGGCGTGTGATCATGCCGAGTCGCGAGCTGCCCGCACCTCTGCGGGGCTGGCTGGGCGTCTCGCCGGATGCCGAGCCCATCGAGAGTTCCCGAGATGACGAGGCGCTCAAGGGGTTGCGGGCGCGCGCCAGGAAACACGGCGACCGGGGCCTGATCGAGACGATGATGGTCAACGAGCTTCCGGTGACCGACGACCTCATCGATCTCGAGCGGTCTTGCTCCGCGGAGAAGCTGCTTGAGCTGAGCAAGGAACCCTACGAGCGATACGCCACCAGCCCGACTTCCTATCATCTGTCGCTCCGCGATGCCTACCTGATTGCCTACTATCTCTACGCTTGCATAGAGCGAGACGACTACGTCGCTTGCCGGCGCAAGCCCTTCATCTACCCGGTCCACCAGTATCTATCCGCCCGGGTCAGGCATGCCCCGCAGCCTGAGCGCAACGTTCGCATCGAGAACCTGCGCCGGTGGCTGGTATCCAGACAGTCGGTCTACGAGACGTCCAGGGACTTCGCTGCCTTCGAACTCGGTATGTGCAAGGCGGCCGAGGCCACCGCGGACCTTCTGAGCGCTGTCCGAAACCGATTCGAGCTTCCCCTGGTCAGGCAGTACGGTGCGATGGCTCTCGGAATGATAGGGGACAAACACACAGTTGCTGCCTTGCTCGCTATCCTCGACGACGAGAACGACCACCCCGAGCTATCCGAAACGCTGACCCAGGTGATTGTCTTCATAGCCGACGACCAGTCCATCAATGGGAGGTGATTGCATGAGCCGCCACTCTGCTGCCGCGGTTGGGATGTTCCTCGTATTTGGCTCCGCTTGCGGGCACCCGCCAAGTCGTGGACTGGAGCTGGAGAAGACCATCATTGGAAGCAGTCACATTTGGGATCGAGAGATGTTTAGCCACCCGCCGGGGTACGCGTTGCGACCGATTCCCGAGTGGGAGTCGACCGGCGCGATCCTGATGCGCTTCGATCAATCCCCGGCATACAAGGACACCTTCTGGCTGGTGTTCACCGAGGTCGCGAAACACGCCAAGGTCCTGCTGGCGATCGACACCCTTTCGCAGTTCGAAGAATTCGTCAAACAGGCGCGAGCTCGAGGGCTAGCGCAGCTGGTTGAGGCCGTGGATCTCCTGACCGCCGAAACCAACTCCATCTGGATCCGTGACTACGCGCCATTCATGGTCCGCGACCCCAACAATCGCCTGCTCGCGATCGACACCATCTATTGCCCCACCCGCACAGGGGCGTTCAAGTCGCTTCGTGATTGCCTGGAGAGCGGCGGCGCAGGTAATCGCGACGACAGGTCGAAAGACGACCTGTTTCCCTACGTAATGGCGCAGGATAGTGGAACCGAATGGGTACGGGCTCCCCTGGTGATCGAGGGCGGAAACCTGCAAGTCGACGGGGCGGGTACCTGCTACACCTCGCGCAAGACGCTCGAGCACAACGGAGAGAGCGAGATCACCCTGAATGACCGGCTCGGGAGGTACCTCGGTTGCAAGGACGTGGTGTATCTCGATCCCATCCCTGGGGACGCCCTGGGCCACATCGACATGTTCTTTCGCGTCGCCAGCGACAACGTGTTCTTGCTGGCCGACTATCGTCCGATTAGCCATCCGATCACCGCGCGCAGCTACATGCAGGAGCGCGTTCGTGAGGCGCTCGACCGAACCGCCCGGTCGCTCCATGAAATTCGCCCAAACGCCACGATCTACCGGGTGCCGATGCCGGATCTGGTGATGGACTCTCGCGGAAATGCCTACTTCGCTTCGCACATGAATTTTCTGCGCGCCGGGAACGCCATTCTGGTTCCGGCCTATTCCTGGTCGCTGGAGCAACTAGCGGCGGCCGCGAAGACGTTACGCCTGGCCTACCCCGACTCGGAACTAGTCCCTATTCCCGCTGACGACCTCCTCCATTCCTCGGGCGCCATACATTGCATCACCGCCAATCTTCCACGGGATCTCCTTTCGCACACCCACGCAACCGCGGAGCACGGGTCTGCCGATCACCCAGGCGAGACAGGGGAACCGAGGGCCGACTCCGTGGCGCGGGTGAGCCTTCCGCTCAAGGACGCGCCGGCCATCGGTGGTCGCGATCCGCTGGTGACGATTGCGCTCCGCGGACGGCCCAGCCGAGAAATGGCCCTTCTCGCCGGTCAACTGGCGCTGTCGGTCGTGCGCTGGCCCGAAGACGTCCGCCTAGCGATCCTCACCGAGGTGCCCGAGACCACCCTGAGCGGGAGCAATACGGAACACGACTTCGTGTCGTTGGACGCACTCAAGGGGGCACAAAAGCAGAATCTCTTTTGGGCGGCCTGGGACGCGCTGTGGAGGCCGTGGCCCGCCGAGTCCGTTGAGGACGATGACGATGACGACGATGATGACGATGATGCTTCACATGCGCGCACCGGGGCTAATGCGGCCCCACGGAAGAGCGGCGGCGACGCAACGGAGCTGCCCCAGAGCGCCAGTGAGATCTTCACCGCCCTCTACGACCGCGGCGTTGACGTCATACCGATCGAGCGCAGCCTGAGCGACCGCACCTCAAGGCGGTTGGGGATAGCGGGCGGAAAGCCCACCGTGAAAGTTCCAGAGCGGCCCTCCCAATCGTGGCGCGTCTTCGCGAATGGCCTCGAACTGACGGAGGGCCTCCGTGGATCCGGGAGTGACAGGGCGGCACGGCTGACGGTGGTTCGCCAGGTAGTCGAGCACGAGCTGGCGGTGGCGCGGGCGATGGAGCGTCACGGAACTCCCCGCAGCCAAGTCGTCTCGAAGCTCGCCGTGCTCAGCAAGTCGGCGGCGACCGAGAAGCAGGGCAACGGTCACAATTCCTTGATGCCCCACCTGGGTGAGCCCGAAGGATCGATCCGGCTGGATTTCTACCTCGACTACGAGTCCCCACTGTCCCGCCAGATGGCCCGCAGGATCTCGAACATGACCAGCAGGCACAGGGGCGAGACCAGCGTGCGGGTACATTGCGTGAGCCACGAGTATCATCCGCTGTCGCAGCAACTCTGTCGCGCTGCCTATGCCGCCGCCGAGATGAGCGCCTTCGAGCCCGCGCACGAAATCCTCATCGGCGAGCAGGAACCGAGCGAGCGGATGATATCGAGCCTGGCGGCGAAGCTGAACCTTGCTCAGGCAACATTCGTCAAGCGACTCGCCCGCGAAGACCTCGACGGGATCAGCAGGTTCGACCAGACGATGCTGAATTTGTACCACCGGGACGCGCCCTTGATCGTCATGAGCGAAGCTGTCTACTCCGAGGACTCGATCGACAACTTGGACACCGCCGTACAAACAGAGATCGAGCGGCGGCATCAGCTCCTCAACAAGATCGAAGGGCGCTGGACTCTGGACCCCGCTCGCCTCGGCCAGGTTCCACGTTTCCATGATCTCAACGCCAACGAGTGTGCGAAGCTGGCGGCGAACAACACGGTGAATTTGAGTCTCGTGCAGGGAATGTTCTCGCTGGTTCTGAACCAGGAGATCCCGCGTCATTTCGGGTATCGGGTCAAGTCGATTGCAGGCAACGAGATTACCATCGCCAGTCGATCCTCCGCGACGGAGGAATCGGGGAAGAAGGACGACGAGTTCGTCGTCAGAGTCGAAAAGGACGGGATCTACGTCCGGCTCGGCGAGGACTTTATCCCCGTGAAATCCGTCCTGCCGGGCGACTGGTGAGACGCGGGCGCGCGGCACCATCTCTGACCATAGTTCTTTCGAAGCTGCTTTTCCAGGAAGCCAGCTTGATGCCGAGGCGCTTCAGCAGACGGAGCAAGCGTGGCGAGCGCTGCAGGAGGCGACCACAGCGCTGAGCGCCGATAGCCGAATCATCGAGGCGAAGAACAGCGGCCACGCCATCCAGCTCGACGAGCCTCAGGTCGTCGTCGATGCGGTGGGTGGGGCATCGGCACTTTCGCTACCCGTCGTTTCCGCAATTCACATGGCAACCCTCAAAGGGTTCGCTCCGCACTTCGGCCCCTTCACGCCCTGTACCCGCACCGCTCGCTGACGCTCGGCCTCGCCAAACCCTTCGGCCGACAGCCAAAAGAAAAGTGACGAGCGCACAAAATAGTTAGACCCGAACTGCCCCCACCGTCCTCCCGGTATGTTCGAAGGATAGTTTTGCTCGCTTCACATGCGCCGTGACCGATACGCCTTGGCAAAGAAGAGAAGAAGAAAAAGCGAAGCATCCGTTCTGCAATCGCCCTTCATCTTCGTGCAAGTGACTGACACTACGGCTACCCCGGGCTCGCGCTGCTTGCGCTTCTCATACTGGCCCAACGCCTTCGAGAAAAGGGGGCGTGCACAAATGACTTCCATGCGAATTTTCGTCAGGTTGCTCGTAGCGCTGTCCCTGGTGGGCGTCCCGTCGCCTGCTGCGGCCAAGACTCTGATCGACTACTTTCTGCCCACGCCCATCGAGGCTCCATTGCAGTCGAACGTGTGGGGTGCCGCTGCGGTTGGCCCTCGCGACATCGACAACGGCCTCGAAGACCCCACCATCAAACAGTGGTGCTATTGGGACGGAAAGATCATCAAGGGGCACGATGGCAAGTACCACATGTTTGCCAGTCGCTGGGACCAAAGCAAGGGTCATGTCGGATGGGGAGGCCCGGTGGCCGCGCACGCGGTCAGCGACAATCCCATCGGGCCCTATGTCGACAAGGGACTCCTCTGGCCTGACAACGAAGGTGGAAAAGGCCACAACGTAACCGCGCTTGAACTGCCGGACGGCACCTGCGCAGTTCTCGTCAGCACCACTAGGCCGGGCGACCTCTTCACTTCCAGCTCCCTGGACGGGCCGTGGACCTACAAGGGCCTCGCCCCAAACAAGCAGCGGCTGTTCCTGTCGCATCGCCGAAGGCCAGACAACCGGCTACCCCGGTCTTGCGCTGTTCGCGCTTCTCATGCTCGTCCGTCGTCTTCGTAACAGGAGCCCGCAACAATGATTTCCATGCGAACCTTCCTGAGATTGTCCGTGGTCATGTCATTCCTGGGCGTCCCATTCCCTGCTGCTGCCGCAACCCTGATTGACTACTTCCTACCGACGCCCATCTACGACAAGTTGGAGTCGAACGCATGGGGCGCCGCCGCGGTTGGCCCTCGCGAACAGCACAACGGCCTCGAGGACATGACCCTGGCACAGTACGTCTATTGGGATGGAAAGATCATCAAAGGGCCAGATGGCAAGTATCACATGTTTGCCAGCCGCTGGGCTCAAACCAAGGGCCATACCGGATGGGGCGGCTCGGTAGCCGTGCATGCGGTCAGCGATAGTCCAACGGGGCCATATGTCGACAAGGGAATTTGTTGGCCCGACAACGAAGGCGGGAAAGGGCACAATGTGACGGCACTTGAACTCCTGGATGGCACCTACGCTGTTCTCGTAAGTGACACCAGACCGGGTGACGTTTTCACTTCCCCTTCTCTTGACGGCCCATGGACCTATCGCGGCTCGATAACCATTGACGCCAATGGGTTCAGCGCGCCGGCAGCAAAAAACCTGAGCTTCGTGGTTCGTCCGGATGGCAGCTACCTGATGGTATCAAAGCACGGCATGATGATGGTCAGCACCAGCGGGATAACGGGGCCCTACAAGGTCCAGGGAAATAGCGTTTTTCCGCAGGCCTACGATGGCTCCAACGAGGATCCGGTGCTTTGGTATAGTGGGGGTAAATACCATATAGTTTTCAATTTCTTCAATGTCCGCAAGATGCTCCATTTGGAATCAACCGATGGTATCAATAACTGGACGAATATGGGATTGGCTGCCGATCCTACTACAAATATGGTGCGCTACACGGACGGGACGGTAAACCATTGGAACAAGATGGAGCGTCCTGGCGTGCTCATTGAGAATGGCCACGTCACTCATTTTACCTTCGCGGTTATCGACGTCGACAAGGCACAGGATTTGGGAAATGATAGTCATGGAAGCAAGGTCATAGTCGTTCCATTCGACGGTGTGAGCTTCGATAATGGTAGTCCCCCTGGTAGTTCAGGCGGCACCGACGGCGGCGCAGGCGGAACTGGCGGAGTGTCGGGAAGCGGCGGCGCCCCGGGAACTGGCGGCAAGACAGGGACCGGAGGCACCACGGCAGCTGGTGGCAAGATCGGGACCGGCGGCGCCACTACATCCGACGGCGGGACAGGGACCGGAGGCATTACGGGAGGCGGCGCTGCCACAGCATTCGCTGGAGCACCGGAAACCGGCGGTGCCATCGGAAGCGGCGGCGCGACCGCAACCGCGACTGGTGGCACCGCGAAGATTGGCGGTAGCACGGCGACCAGCGGCGGTGAAACAGGCGGCAGTACCAACGCCGGCGGCACGGTCGCAACCGCTGGCGCAGTTGCCAATGGCGGCAGCGTCACAACTGGCGGGACAATTGCAGTCGGCGGATCCGCCGGAAGCGTCGGCGTGTCTGGTACTGGCCTTGGCGGGGCTGCGGGCGGCGGCGTGGCCACGGGTGGAACGTCGGCACCCCCAGCCGGCGGCACAACAACCGCCACTGGCTCGCCCCAGACAAGCAGCGGCTGTTCCTGTCGCATCGCCGACGGCCAGACGAGAAGTTACCCCACTTTCGCGCTGCTCGCGTTGCTCATGTTGGGAATCCGTCCTAGGAAGAGGCGATAGCAGCCCGCTAGTCCGCCGGCGTTGCGGGTGGCAGCGCGCCGCGGCAGGCACGGTCAGGGGCGCGAGTATCAACTCCTTGCCCTGACCGGCAGGGCGGCACTATGAAGAAGACCATGTTTGGCAAAGCCCTCGTTGGCATAGCTGCCGGTCTATTCGTCGGCCTGTGCTTGATTGACTGTGCGGCAGACTTGGCGCACACGTGAATCGATGGGGGTGGTC
This sequence comes from Myxococcales bacterium, assembly GCA_003158735.1. Lineage (GTDB taxonomy): Bacteria > Myxococcota_A > Polyangia > Fen-1088 > Fen-1088 > Fen-1137. The sequence continues at coordinate 18,149 of PMLB01000244.1, forward strand.
GGATTTTAGTCAAGTCGTAACTTGTCTAGTCACGCCTTGACCCGTGCACGCAAAACGGGAAATTTCGGTTTGCTGCGCACTGAATTATGGGACAAGTAGTCCGAAAGCACAGAAGGCATTGAGGCTTGGATGGTGCCCACCGCGAGCGTGAGACCGCCCCACCCGACCGCCGACAGATGCTATCCTCGGAAGCCGTGACAAGCCGTGACCCGCTTTGGACACCATACTTCCATGATGCTGAACCAAATGTCCATCTGGACCGACGCTTCAGGGACCAGCTACCCGGCAATCGCCAGCTTCGGCTCCAATGCCATCCGTATCGTCTTCGCGGAGACCGGAAATGCAACTGGCCTCGACACGCTGTTGACCAAGGCGGAGGCAAACAAGATGATCCCAATACCCGAGCTCCACGATGCGACCGGCAACATCGGGGGCGTTCCAGGGACCGTCACTTGGTGGACGCAACCGTCAGTCGTTGCGGTGATCAAGAACCACGAAAAATGGATGCTGCTCAACATCGCCAACGAATCGGGCGACAACAACGTCTCGGACTCCACGTTCCAAAGCACGTACACCAGTGCCATCACCTCCATACGCAACGCCGGCATCGTGGTTCCCCTCGTCATTGACGGGTCGGGATGGGGGCAGAAGGTCGAGCAACTGCTCACTGTCGCCCCGGCACTCCTCGCCGCCGACCCCCAGAAGAACGTCATCTTCTCCTGGCACGAGTACACCGGCGGAACTCAAGAGAACACCCGCATCACCACCAGCCTAGAGAAGTCGAAGACACTCGGCATTGTCCTCATCAACGGCGAGTTCGCCAGCGCCAACGCGACCGACTGCACCGAAAACATTCCCTACACGTTTCTCCTTTCGGAAGCACAGCGCGTGGGTACCGGCTGGCTCGCTTGGTCGTGGGACAACAGCAATTCCAACTGCAAGTCGGGAAGTGGATCCAGCTACAACATGACCAGCAGCCTCACTTCGGCGAGCGGTCTGCTCTCCGGCTGGGCGTCCGACATCGTCCGCGACGACCCCAATTCGATCAAGAACACCTCCGTTCGTCACTGCGACTGGAAGTGATCTATCCTTTTGAGCATGGCAGTCATGGTTCACTGGAACGGCAAGGACGTACCCAAGGAGCTCCACGCGCTTCCCGAAGGTCGGTATGTCATCGAATCCGTCGACGCAGCACCTGGCCTTTCCCCCGACGAGGAAGCCGGGTTGGAGCAGGCTATCGACTCGCTGCGCTGAGGCCAGGGAGTCCCAGCCGATGCTGTCTTCAGCCGCGTTGAGGAGAGACTGCGCCGGTGAGGGTCGTCTTCGCGCCGGAGGCCGAACAAGATCTTAACTCGGCGGTGGATTTTCTTGCGGATCGCAGCCCAAACAGGCGAACCCGGCGAGGTGGACGCTACCGTCGATCTCAGGCATTCTCGACCAAGTGCCCATCACGGAGTCCAGTCCCGCCAGCAAGCCTGCGGCAGCGACGGGCAGCGCCCGGCGGCTGCTTCCGCTTGGCGTGATCGCGGCGGTGGCGCTTTTCGCAGCCCTGGGCAGCATCCGGCCGGTCTTTGACCCGGACGCGCCCTGGCACCTACGCACCGGCGAATGGATCCTCGAACATGGGTCGCTCCCTCGCGTCGACCCGTTTTCCCACACCTATGCTGGCAAGCCCTGGCGCTTCGTTGACTGGGGCGGCGACGTGCTCCTCGCGGCGATCTACGAAAAGGCCGGGCTCAACGGGCTGGAGGCGCTCGGCGCGGTTCTAGCGGCGTTGGCCATGGTGCTGGTCGCGCTGACCTCGCTGCGCCGGCGGGGCGGGCGCGTCCCGTGGTCGCTTGTGGCCGTCGGGCTGCTTTTGAGCTACGCGGCCTCGGCGCCCTTTTTCACGCCGCGACCGCAGACGTTCGCGTGGGTGCTCGCCGCCCTCGAGATGTTGCTCCTGGCCCGCATCGACGAACAACCAAGTTGGGGTCGCCTGCTCGCCGTGCCGGCCTTGCTCGTGCTTTGGTCGAACCTCAGTTCGTCGGTGTCTCTAGGCGTGGCTCTCTTCCTCCTGTTCGTGTTGGGGACGTTGCTGCGCGGCGCTTGGGAACGCCAACCAGGCTGGCAGCGTGTAGTTGCGCGTTTGTCCATCGTGGGGCTGCTGGCTATCATCGCGATGTTTGTCTCGCCCAATCCTTTGGGTCGACTGGCGGCGGTGAATGGGCTCGGTGCCAGTCGGTCACTGGCCCTCATCAGCGAATGGCAGCCCACCGAAGTGAGCGCGCTGCTGGGACCGCTGGGCGCCATCGGGTTGCTCGTGATACTCGGAATTGCGCTCGACCGCGCGCGCGTCCAGCCCTGGGAGCTGTTGCTGGTGCTCGCCAGTGGCTGGCTGATTTCGCGCCACGTGCGCATGACGCCGCTGGCAGCCTTTGTCGCTGCTCCTATTGGCTATCGTCATCTCCTGGCAGCCTTCTCAGTTCGGGCATTCCGGCTGACCGCCTGGGCGTGGCTAGACGGGCTGGCCACTGCCATCCTGTTGCTTGCGGTCTTTGCCACGGCCTTGGTTTTCGATCGGCCGAACGCGTGGCTGGGGCAAGCGCAGCGGCCGCGTTCGGAGTGGTCGGCGCGCATCCTGCCTATCGCCGCAGCGGCATTTCTCCGGCAGGAGCGCGTGCAAGGGCCCCTGTTCAATTCCTTTCACTTCGGCGGCTATCTGATGCACGAGGTGCCTGACCTTCCCGTCTTCATCGACGGCCGCACCCGCATGGTCTACGACGACGACTTCTTCATCGAAAACGTGAGCATCGAGCGCGCGCCGGATCCGGCAAAGGCTTGGCGACCGCTGTTCCTGCGCTACGGCGTCGAAGTCGCCGTGGTGGCGCCAGGCCGCACCAGTCGCACGCTGGCCCACAACCCTGACTGGACGTTGATCTTCATCGACGATGTGGCGCATGTGTATGTCAGGCGCGCGGGGCCCAACGCTGCGTTGGCTGAACGTCTGGCGTATCGTCAACTCGGCGGCAGCCCAGAGGCAACCGCGGGGGCCGACCCGCGTGCAACCTCCGCAGCGTCTGATCGGCTTGCCGAACTGGACCGCGCCATCGCTCAGTCAGCGGCCACCATCGCGCTGCGCGTGCTGCGCGCCCAGGCGCGCGCGACTCAGGGCGATCTTGGGGGCGCAGAGGTTGACCTGCGCGAGGCCACAAAACTGGCGCCTGATATCGCGTATCTCTGGGTGCGACTCGGGAGCTTCTTGGCCGGCCAAGGCCGACAGGTCGAAGCGCGCCGGGTGCTGGCAACCGCCATGGCTCGTGCGCCAAAAGACCAGTCCACGCGCGTGCTCCTTGCTTTGGCCCTGCAAAGCGTCGGTGACCACGATGCTGCCGTGGATACGCTTCGCTCGCTGGCCGAGGGCGAGTCAGCCGAGCAACTGCTCGTGCGCCTCATGCGCAGCGGACTGGGGTCGCCGCCGCAGCCCGGTCGAAGTCCCTGATGTCTACACCGCGCAGGCCAGTCCTTCACGGGTTCTCTACGCTCAGCGTGCCGGCCATGAACGAACTCACGCACGAGGGTGGACTGACCTGTTTCGGCTTGCTGACATAGGCGCTGTAGCTGCCCTGCACCCCAATGCTGCTGCAGTCGTTGATGTCGACGGTACCGTCGCTATTGGCGGTCGCCTCTTGCACCAGACCTTGGTAGGCGCTGGTGACCACGGGGCTGTAAATGGACATCCGCCGCGCACATTGGCCAGGCCAATGCCAGCGCTTTGGGCTCAAGTTGTTTTGCGAAGGTGTCGATTGCCGCAATCAATGAAACGAATATTGGTGGTCGACGACGAGCCGGCGGTTCTTCTCGGCATTTGCCGCAGCCTGCGTGGGCGACGCAACGAATGGGAGGCGGTGCTTGCCCTCGACGCAGAAGAGGCCCGGAGCAGGCTAGACGCAGCGCCAGACATCGATGTTCTGGTCTGCGATCTTGCGATGCCAGGAGGGGGCGGCGAAGAGGTGCTGCTCTACGCGATCATGAATTATCCGCACATTGCGCGGATTGTTCTCAGCGGGCAAGGGCACAGCGATAGCGCGAAGCGAGCTCGGGAGCTTTGTCACCGCTTTCTGGAAAAACCGTGTCCGGCCAAGGACCTTCAGCAAGCCATTGAGTGGGCCATCGGGCGCCCGTAGGCAGCGCCACAAGGCGCGGCAGGAACGTGTCTTGCGCCAGAGCTTGATGAGGGCGATGAGGCGCAGTGGACCCTTGCACCTCGAGCAGATTGTCTCAAACCCAAAGTCTTTCGGCGAATAGACCGCGCCTGCGGATGCGGCTTGTGCGTGTGCCGTTACCTCCACATTGGAGGGCTATTGGCAACGGACTCTCTGAAGCTGCGTCTCGCGCGCGCAGTGACGGCTGCGTCGGTCACGCAACTGTGAAATCGTCGGCTACCGTGCCGCGCGATTGAGAAGGCCGTTCACGTCGTTGCGCAGGACCTCGGCACGAATGGGCTTGTCTAGCAACAGGTCAGCCTTCAGCCATGACTGCTGCAGGGCCGAATCTGCCGCAAAGGACAGGCCGGTGGCGGCCTTGACTGCGGTGACCATCATCACCGGAGTATCCGGGTACAGCTTCTTGATGCGATGGCAGAGCACGAACCCGGAATCCTTGTCCTCCATCATGAGGTCCAGAATGGCCAGGTCGGGCTTGAACGACAGGAGCATTTCTTCGGCCTCATTCTGCGTTCCCGCGCTGTGCACCTCGTGACCGTCCTGTTTCAGGATCATGGTCACCTGATCCACGATGTCCGGATCGTCGTCCACCACCAGTATCTTCTTTGCATTCGCCATAGTTGTTTCCTTCCAGCCTTCGCGTGGACTCGACTCAGACCAACACGTCTCGCTTGTGATAGTGGGTGTGCAAGAGCTTGTGGCTCATTTCGCCCAGCGGGGCGCCCAGGAACTCTTTGTACGGGCGGGCCACATCTTCATTCTTGTGGCTGACCCGCAAGGTTTCGTCGCGATCGATTTGATAGAGCGCCTGCATGCGTGCCTTGATGGCATTCTGGTCGCCATTCAGCGGTTGCCCTGCCGCAATCTCGAACTGGGCTTGCTCAGCCGCGACGATCTGCTGCTGGACGAGGTGCAGGCCTTCTTTGATGCCATCTGGCGCGGGCAGCCCTGCTCCGGCTGCAAGCTGCGCGACGAGTGCCCGTAGCCGCTCGGGTGACTGGAGCACTGACGGTCGCGGTCGGCTCACCAGCGCTGCGCACTCACGTTCCGCAGGGACAGCAGTAGAACGCGACGCCGCCTGGGGTATACATGCCTTGCCCACATCCGGCGGGAAGGGCGATCGACGGCGGCGGGGCCAAGGGACCTACTCCACCGTAGCCCAGGCCGTACTGGTTCGCCGAACACAGGTTGGTGCAGTTGTCTGCTGCCGAGACCGAGCAGCCCGTGGCGTCGTTGCTGACACAGATCTCAGTGACCCCGCCCGCCACGCACTGGAACAACCCTCGCGCGGCGGTATACCCGACTGGCGCGACGTCCGTGGAATTCAGACTTGCCAGCATCGGACAGGCAGGGGGCGAGGTGTCTGCGCCACCAGAGTCTTTGGCCACGCCAGCATCAGGAGCCGGCCCGCAGAGGGGACAGCCGCAGGGATCGGGGTTCGGCCGGCTCCCGCCAACACACATTATCTGCGGGCACATGACCGGTGGACAGATCGGTCGAGCGTCTGCAACGCCGGCATCTTTCGCCACGCCTGCATCAGGAATCGGCCCGCACATGGGACAGCCGCAGGGATCGGGATTCGGCACGTATCCGCCAAGGCAGGCTATCCCGGGGCACGCGATGAGCGGACAGATCCGTCGGGCGTCTGCACCGTCAGCGTCTTTCGCCACGCCCGCATCAGGAGTCGGCCCGCACATGGGACAGCCGCAGGGATCGGGATTCGGCACGAACCCGCCCACGCAAGCCAGCATGGGGCAACTGACGGGCGGACAGATCGGCGGCCCGTCTTTCTTCCCACCGTCCGTTGCCGTTCCACCGTCCGCAGCGCATACCGGACAGCCGCAGGGATCTGGATTCGTAATGTATCCGCCCGGGCAGATCGGCATGGCGCAAGGAAGGGCCAGGCAGATACGGCCGTCCGGGCCGCCAGCGTCTTTCGCCACGCCGGCATCAGGAGGCGGCGCGCAGATGCCGCAGCCGCAGGGATCTGTCCTCGGCAGGTCCCCATACATGCACGCGATCGCGGGGCACGCGATCAGCGGACACCCTGTCGTGCCGCCGGTGGCTGGCGTGCCGCCAGTTATCGCCATGCCGCCGGATCCGCCAGCCGCGACTCCGCCGGTGCCGATCGCGCCGGCCGTTCTGCCACCGACGACGCTGCCTGCCTGGCCGCCCTTTGCCCCGTTTCCACCGCCAGCACCACCCACAGGCGGGTTCAGACCTGACTGGTCGCTACAAGCCAGTCCCATCAAGCCAACTACGAAAAAAGTTGCAACGCCCGCAGACATCTTGCGCATCGGATCCTCCGTGTGCTCAACGACAGCAATCTGCGTGCCGACTTTCGCGCCGCAGTTGGTGGGCCGATTTCCTCGCAACGACGTGGATTCGGATGCACTGCAGACTCAGAATTCTGAGAGGCATAGGACGCAAAGGTCAAGACAGCATGATGGGCACAGCAGCGATCGTCCGCCAGCGAGGCTCGTTCCCAAAGGGAGGCTGTCCCATCTACCCGAACCGAGTAGATTCATCCTCGTCGTTTCCCCCGCGCTCGCGAATGCCCGCGTTACGCTCCTTGTGCGCGCAGGGTTGTGTGTCTTGCTCGCGGCCAGCTCCTGCGCGCGCAAGCCAAGCCCGCCCCCGCCCGCTGGCCCGATCTTCGCCGCCCGCCACGCCCGGCGTGCGAGGCGGTGGCCGCGCGGCGCTGCCCCCGCGACTGTGAAATCGTCGGTCGCCGCGCGATTGAGGAGGCCGTTCACGTCGTTGCGCAGGACCTCGGCGCGAATGGGCTTGTCCACAAGCAGGTCGGCCTTCAGCCACGACTGCTGCACGGCCGAACCGGTGGCGGCCCCTCATCCTGCGTTCCCGCACTGTGCACCTCGTGACCGTGATCCAACCCGGCGAGCAGCTGGTCTCGGATGGCTCTGCGCTCGCGAGAGCCGATTCACTCAGGCTCTGGCACCTGGCGCCGCAGCGAGCACCTGACCGCGATGTACTTTGCGGCGTGCTAAGATTCGGGAACCATGGCACCGCGTGCGAGGATCTACCTCGAGACCACGGTGGTCAGCTATCTGGCCGCCCGGCCGAGCCGTGACCTCCGCGTGGCGGCGCACCAACAGGCCACCTCCGAGTGGTGGACGCGAAGGCGAGGGGACTTCGACCTGTTCGCTTCGCAACTTGTTGTGGAGGAGGCCTCGGCGGGCGACCAAGAGGCCGCATCACGTAGACTTGAATATCTCAGGGGCCTGCCTCTGCTTGACCTGACCGACCGAACTCTGGCGCTGGCCGAGAAGCTGCTGACAGATGCCGTGGTCCCGACGGAGGCGGAGCAGGATGCTCTCCATATTGCCGTGGCAGCGGTTCACGGCATGGACTACCTCCTGACGTGGAACTGCCGGCATATCGCGAACGCCACGATGCGGGGTCGTATAGAACGAACGTGCGTCGAGGCTGGCTGTGATGCCCCGGTCATATGTACCCCGGAAGAACTGCTGGAGGATTGAGCCATGTGGAAGGACGAGATCGTGGAAGAGGTGAGGAATGCACGTCGAAAAATCGGCGCGGAGCACGACCATGACCTTCGCCGGATCGTGGAGGAGTTGCGCCGGAGGCAAGTCTCATCCGGCCACAAGGTCGTGACCCTGGAGCCGCGCGCGCCGCAGCCGCTGCGGCGTGCTTCAGGGGCGAGCGGCAGGTAGCATCGCAGGGTGTACCCCGAGACTGGTACACCCCTGGCCGGTTCTCTGCGATCTCCACCCCCTACATTCACCCCCTCACCTTCAGGATTGCCGCGAGCCTCAATTAAGTGTCTGGCACTGCCCGCGGTCGCGCGGTCGCGCGATTCAGCAACCGGTTGACATCAGTGCGCAGACGCTCGGACCGGATGGGATTGTCCACAAGCAGGTCAGCCTTCAGCCACAACTGCTGCACGGCCGAGTCAGCCGCAAACGACAAGCCCGTCGCGCCAGCGGCCAGCCGCTAGAACGAGGGCGGTTGCACCTCGTTGCCGTCGATCAGTCGCTCAAGTTGGTGGCTCGCACCGTATTAGCTCCTCACCATGAGAACCAGAGTATCATATTGTCGCAGTAAACACGGCGTTTCCCCTCTTCCGTCTGCGGGCTCACTGTGACGGTGGGTGTGTTGCGGCGGAAAAGGTCTGGCGCATGGGTTTCCGCCGGGCCGACGGCGATGGTGCCCGAACCGAATGCATCGAGCTTCAGTTCGGAGGCAGTGGAAGCATCATTGCCGCCGTCGCACGCCTTGTTGTACAGCTCCAGGGCGCGCGCCTCTTTGGCCAGGCCCTCCCAACGTTCATACATCTCTGTGAGGCCGGAGCAACTGCGGGTTCCTGCGGTTGACTCGGCAAAGATCCCTCCGATAATGTGGGAATGACTCCGACTCCGAACGTGACTACTCCGCCGCCACCGGCGGCACCGCCCACTCCAGCTGTCGGCGGTGGCGGACAGCCCCTGGTCTTCGTCAGTTGCGGCCAGGTCACGCAAGCCGAGAAGGAACTGGGCAGGAAGATCGTAGCTCTCGTCGAAGGACGCCCAGGTGTGAGAGCGTATTTCGCCCAAGAGGTCTCATCTCTGCAAGCCCTGAGCACGAATATCTTCAGCAACCTCAAAGAGGCATCGGCTGTCATCGCGGTCATGCACCATCGCGGCACCGTGAGAGGCCGGCCAGGTGACCCCGAGAGGATTCGCGCCTCGGTCTGGATAGAGCAAGAGATCGCGATAGCCGCCTTCTTGAGTCATACGCGAGGCTCTGAAATCCCTATCGCCGCCTACCACCAGAAGGGCATGGTACGAGAAGGAGTTCGAGAGCAGTTGATCCTGAACGCATTCGAGTTCGAGACCGAAGACCAAATTCTCGGCGATCTCAGAAGCAAGCTCGCGACATGGAACCTGAAGCCGCTGCGTCCCGACGAACCTAGGCTCGATGTCAATCTCGGTTTCGATACGAAGGACACGAGCGCCGAGAGGCACGATTATCGGCTGAAGGCGACGTTGACGAACACCAGCAACGTGAGGATTCCCAAGGTGGAAACAAGCCTGGAGTTTCCGCGCCCATTCGTTCCAGGAGGTATCTCCTACGCCGCCGAGCGGATGGATCGGGCGACTGAATCGCATCGGATCTTTCGTGGCGAGCACAAAGTCGACCTGCTGCCCGGGGAACAGGGAGTGATTTATCCATTCGACTACAGCGTCACCGACAATCTCTACTGGAAATACTACCCCACGTGGAACAGCATACAGGTGAAGCTCAGGACTTTCGTCAATGACAGAGAAGCGGGCGCTGCCACGAAGCTGTTCTCTGACCTGCAAAAGTTCTGAATCACGAGACGCGTCCCTGCTGCGTGGGTGAAGAAGGGCCGTGCCTCCTTTCCCCGCGGCGTTGCGCGTGCACCATTCCGAGGTGAACGCGCAAGCGCTGGTCGGTCACGCCCTCAACGGCTGCGCAACGAATGTCCTCGTCGTTGACGTTCTTGGCGATGTCGGACAGTAAGCGTTGGTCGGCTTGCGCTTCTGACCCCACCCAGCGGGCGGGGTGCCGGCAGTAGCGGCGGCCAGCAGCTACTGCCGGGAGTGAATCTTTCTCGCCGAAGGACTCGTCGCCGACGACGGGTGAAATCGTCGGCTATGTCGCCGCGCGATTGAGAAGGCCGTTCACGTCGTTGCGCAGGACCTCGGCGCGAATGGGCTTGTCTAGCAGCAGGTCAGCCTTCAGCCATGACTGCTGCAAGGCCGAATCTGCCGCAAAGGACAGGCCGGTGGCGGCCTTGACTGCGGTGACCATCATCACCGGAGTATCCGGGTACAGCTTCTTGATGCGATGGCAGAGCACGAACCCGGTGTCCTTCTCCTCCATCATGAGGTCCAGGATGGCCAGGTCGGGCTTGAGCGACAGGAGAATCTCTTCAGCCTCATCCTGAGTTCCCGCGCTGTGCACCTCGTGACCGTCCTGTTTCAGGATCATGGTCACCTGATCCACGATGTCCGGATCGTCGTCCACCACCAGTATCTTCTTTGCATTCGCCATAGTTGTTTCCTTCCAGCCTTCGCGTGGACTCGACTCAGACCAACACGTCTCGCTTGTGATAGTGGGTGTGCAAGAGCTTGTGGCTCATTTCGCCCAGCGGGGCGCCCAGGAACTCTTTGTACAGGCGGGCCACGTCCTCGTTCTTGTGGCTGACCCGCAAGGTTTCGTCGCGATCGATTTGATAAAGCGCCTGCATGCGTGCCTTGATGGCATTCTGGTCGCCATTCAGCGGTTGCCCACCGCCGGCAATGCACCCACCCGGGCAGGTCATGACCTCGATGAAATGGATGTCCTTGCGGCCCGCCCGTATCGATTCCAGCAAGCGCGCCGCGTTCTTCAAGCTGCTGGCCACGGCCACGCCCACCTCGAGATCGCCGATCTTGACCTTGGCCTCTTTGATCCCTTCCAGGCCGCGCACTTCCTGCACCTTCAGCTCTTTCAATTCCTTGCCGGTGAGAAGGAAATACGCGCTGCGGATGGCCGCCTCCATCACGCCGCCGGTGGCGCCGAAAATCTTGCCAGCCGTGGAGCGCATGCCAAAGGGCGTGTCGGCGTGCTCGGGTTCGACGTCCATCATGTCGATGCCGAACATGCGAATGAGCTGGGCCGCCTCGCGCGTGGTCAACACGTAGTCCACATCCGGGACGTAGTCGCGGCCCATCTCCTCGCGCGCGCACTCGAACTTCTTCGCCGTGCACGGCATGATCGACACGCTGACAATCTTGGACGGCTCAAGGCCCTCGCGCTTGGCGAAGAACGACTTGATCACAGCACCCATCATCTGCTGCGGGCTCTTGCAGGTGGACAGGTTGGGAATGAAGTCCGGGTAGAACTGCTCGACGTACTTGATCCATCCCGGCGAGCAGCTGGTCATCATGGGCAGAGTGCCGCCGGTCTGGATGCGCTTCACCAGTTCCGACCCTTCTTCCATGATGGTCAGGTCCGCGGTGAACGAGGTGTCGAACACGCGCTTGAAGCCCAGCTTGCGCAGGGCCCCGACCATGTGGCCGTCAGCGTCCTTGCCCGGCTTGATGCCGAATTCCTCGGCGATGGTGACCGAAACCGCGGGCGCGTGTTGCACCACCACGAACTTGTTGGGGTCGGACAGCGCCGCCACCACTTCACTGAGATAGCTGTGCTCGGTCAAGGCCGCCGTGGGGCAGGCCAGGATGCACTGACCGCAGTTGATACACGACGAGACGTTGAGGCCAGTTTCGAAGGCCGTGCCCACCACCGCCTTGGGACCGCGATGGATGAAGTCGATGGCGGAGACGCCCTGGATCTCCTCGCACACGCGCACGCAGCGGCCACACAGCACGCACTTGTCCGGGTCGCGCACGATAGAGGGCGACGACACGTCCATGTCGCGGTTGTTTTTCTTGCCGATGTAGTGCCGCTGGCGCACACCGAACTCGGCGGCCAGGGACTGCAGGTCGCAACGCTGATTGCGCGTGCAATACAGGCAATCATCGGGGTGATTGGAAAGCAGCAATTCCACAATCATCTTCCGAGCCGCCAGCACCTTGGGCGAGCGGGTCTTGATCTTCATGTCCTTGCCGACCGGGAAGGAACAGGACGGCACCAGGCCAGGCGCGCCTTCCACTTCCACAATGCACAAACGGCAGGCGCCGCTGGGCGGCAGGCCTTCCATGTGACAAAGGGTCGGCACATGCACGCCCTCGCGCCTCAAAACCGAAAGAATGGTCTCGCCCCCGTTGGTCTCGACCGGCTTGCTATCAATTTCAATAGTAAACATCGTGTATTCCTCGCGATGACTCAGGTTCAGTGCAAGGGCCGGGTGAAATCGAGATCACAGCGCAAGCAGCGCCGCGCCTCACATTGGGCCGCCTCTTCCGAGATGCACAACTCGACCTCGGCAAAATTCCCTCGGCGCTTCTCCACCGGCAGGTGGGGTTGCTGCACCCGCGCGGCCATACCGTCGCCTTCTTCTTCCTCCCCGGCCACTTGCACCGGCTCGACGTAGAAGGACGGCAACTTCACCTTGGGCAACTGCTTGAGCAGCTTGCCGCTGACGAAGTTCTGCAGCATGACCGCGGCGCTCTTGCCCGCGGCGATGGCCTTGATCACCGTGCTCGGGCCCGAGGTCACGTCGCCCCCGGCGAACACGCCGGGACGACTGGTGGTGAATGATTCGGGGTTGATGGTCACGGTTCCCCAGCGCGTGGTCTTCAGATCCTTGAGCCCAACGCCTTCAGGCTGCTCGCTGATGGCCACGATGAGCGTGTCCAGATCCACCACATGCTCCGAGCCGGGAATCGGCACTGGCTGCTGGCGACCCGAATCGTCGAGCGGTCCCAGCTCGTTGTTGATGAACTTCACACCACTGAGCTTGCCATCCTTGACCACCACCCCGATAGGAGCCACCAGCGGCTTGAGCACGATGCCCTCGGCCAAGGCAGCCTCGATCTCCTCGCCATAGGCCGGCATTTCCGCGCGTGTGCGGCGGTAAAACACCGTCACGCCGGCCACGCCCTTCTGGCGGAAGGCCACGCGGGCGGCGTCGATGGCGGCATTGCCGCCGCCGATGATGCCCACCCGACCCTTGGCCAGATGCTTGCCTTCCAGGTTGTAGGCCTTGAGAAACTTGATGCTGGGGAGCACGCCCTCGGCATCGTCGCCGGTCAGGCCCAGCCGCTTGCTCTCGTGCGCGCCGGTGGCCACGTACACCGCCTTGTAGCCGTCCTTGTCCATCAAGGAATCGATGGTGAAGTCCTTGCCCAAGGTTTGGTTGAGCTTGAGTTCGACGTTGACGTTCAACAGGGAGTCGATCTCCTTCTGCAAAGTCTCGCGTGGCAAGCGGTACTCGGGAATGGCCGAGACCAACATGCCACCGGGCTTGGATTCGCGCTCGAATACCGTGACCCGGTTGCCCAACACGCCCAGGTAGTGGGCCGCGGTCAGCCCCGACGGGCCGGCGCCGATGATCGCGATCTTGGGCGCGTTTGCACCCGCGACCTTGATCAGTTCCTTGTACGAACCGGGAGCCACGCGATCCACGATGAAGCGCTTGAGCGTGCGCACCGCAATCGGCTCGCCGCCGGTGGCGCCCGCGCGGCACATCGACTCGCAGGGGTGGTCACACACCCGCGCGCAGGCCGAAGGGAACGGGTTGGCGCTGCGGATAACTCGATAGGCTTCCGCGTACTCGCCACGCGCGATGTGCGCGACATAGCGCCAGGCTTCAGTGCCCACCGGGCAGGTGTTCTGGCAAGGCGCGCCCACCAAGTCCTTGCACGCTCCCGCCGGGCAGCTCCGCTCGAAGACATGGGCTTCGTATTCCTCGCGGAACCAGCGCAAGGTCGACAGCACCGGGTTGGGCGCGGTCTGCCCCAGGCCGCACAGGCTGGTGATCTTGATGGTCTCGGCCAGCTCGGAGAGGCGCATGATGCCCTGGAAGCGAATCAGCGCATCGATGTTCTCTTCCTTGCGCCGTGGCCGCGTGATGGCGTCGAGGATCTCGAGCATGCGGCGCGTGCCCTCACGACAGGGGATGCACTTGCCGCAGNNTCGTCCAGCACCACCAGGCCGCCCGATCCCATGATGGCGCCCGCGCTCTTGAGGGTTTCGTAGTCGATGGGCGTGTCGAGCAATTGCGGAGGGATGCACCCGCCCGAGGGGCCGCCGATCTGCACGGCCTTGAACTTCTTGCCTGCCGGCGGCCCGCTGCCCACGTCGAAGATCACAGTGCGCAGCGAAGTCCCCATCGCCACCTCGACCAGACCGGCGCGCTGGATCTTTCCACTGAGCGCGAAGATCTTGGTGCCCTTGCTGGTGGCCGTGCCGACCGCGGCGTAGCCCTCGGCGCCTTTGCGCATGACCACCGGGATGTTGGCCAATGTCTCGACGTTGTTGATGACTGTAGGCTTGGCAAAGAGGCCACTTTGCGCCGGGTAGGGAGGCCGCGGCCGCGGCATGCCGCGCCGGCCTTCGATGCTGTGCATGAGCGCGGTTTCCTCGCCGCACACGAATGCGCCGGCGCCCATCTTGATGTGGAACTGCAGGTTGAACCCGCTGCCCATGATGTGGTCGCCGATGAGGCCGTAGGCCGTGGCGCGCGCGATGGCTTCGCGCAGCCGCTGCACGGCCAGCGGATATTCGGCGCGGATGTACACGTAGGCGTCCTTGGCGCCGATGGCGTAGGCGGCGATCATCATGCCTTCCAGCAGCTTGTGCGGATCGCTCTCGATCAGCGCGCGGTCCATGAAGGCGCCCGGGTCACCCTCGTCGGCGTTGCAGATGAGGTACTTCTGGTCGCTCGACTGGCCGAGCGCCATCTTCCACTTGCGGCCAGTGAGAAAGCCGCCGCCGCCACGGCCGCGCAGTCCGCTCTTCTCGACGATGTCGCACACCACCTCGCGGGTCTTGCTGCGGATGGTTTCCAGGAAGGTCTTGTATCCGCCGCGCGCGATGTACTCCTCGATGCTGCCGGGATCGACGATGCCCGAGAATTCCAGCACCCAACGCAACTGCGGCTTGAAGAAGGAATGCTGGTCCACCCAGGGCAAGTCCGACCACGGTTCGGACGGTCCCGCGCTAAACTGCCCAACCAGATTCGCGGTTGGAACCTTGCCGGCGAACACGCCGTCGAGGATGCCGGCGACGTTGTCAGGCGAAACCTGCATGAACGACAGGCGGCGCTTGCCCGGCATTTGCACGTCGAGCATCGGCTCGAACGCACACATGCCGATGCAACCAACCTCGACGATCTCGACGTCCTTGTGGTTGGCGTCCAGGTATTCGCGAACCGCCTTTTCCACCTTGGCGACGCCTGCGCCCATACCACAGGTTCCCATGCCCAGATAGATGACCGGCTTGCTCACGACATCGCGACGAAGCTTGGCCAGGGCGGCTTCCTGCGCGTCGTTCTTGGCCACGCTGCCGCCTTGCAGGTACTCCAGCACCATCGGATCAGGCGTGGTCGAAACCTGGAGCGGAGCGAACAGGGACTTCGGCATAGTGGTCATGACTGCACGGCCTCCTTGCGACAGCCGTCGAGGAGCTTGCGCGCTCGGGTCGGCGTCATGCGGGCGAAGAACTCGCCGTTCACACACATCACCGGGGACAAACCGCAAGCCCCCAAACAGGCGACGACTTCCAAGCTGAAAACGCGATCCCGGCTGGTCTGCCCCGGCAGGAGCTTCAGCTCGTTCTTTACGGTATCGAGCAGGGACAGCGATCCCTTCACGTGACAGGCCGTGCCTCGGCACACCTGCACGTGGAATTTGCCAGCGGGATGAAAGCGAAACTGGTTGTAGAAGGTCGCGACGCCAAACACCTTGCTGGCGGGCAGCTTCAGGTGCTGGCCAATCGCGATGACCGATTCCTTCGACACGTACCCCTGCGCGTCCTGAACTTCCTGCAGAATCGTGATCAGGGAGTCGCGTCGGGCGTTCTGATACTTCCTAAGGATGGGCTGAATGTCCTGTGTGACTGTTGTCATTTGACAAGATCCTTCTTGTTACCAGGCTCACACTGTGAAATCTTTCACGATGAAGGTATCATTCTCCAACGTTATTCGTCAAGAGAAGTTTTCGTAAATCAACGCACATATTCACGTGCCTGAACCATCGTGCCTGAACCATATCGACAGACAGACCACATCTCTCCATGCGGCAATTTGGATCTGATTGAAATAACTTGCTATTATTCGCCTTGCCCGAAGCGCAGTTTGTCTTTGCTGCGCTGAAAACGGTGGGAATCCCCGCGCTGGCCGAAGCCGATGGTTTCTCCCAAGCTGGCGATGCGCCCTTCGAGACACCCTCGGCACTGCGTGGCCGATTCGTCCAGGCACGGCTTGCCGTCGTAGAGCTGGTAGGCGGTCCGGTATTTCGGGTCGGTCAGGTTGGGCATGATCACGTTCGCCCCGGCAGCAAGTCCCTGTTCCCGGCCGTTCGGCGCCAGGGTCTGCAGCGCGGTCGCGGCGGCGATGTTCACGTCCTGCAGGTACAGGCGCGTGACTGCGATCATGCGCAAGGCCAGCGTCAGCTGTGCGTGCCGCTTCCAAGCGAAGTTGCGGATTCCGTCGCGCAGAGGCGTGTCGGCGTGCGGGATGAACGGCCCCATGCCGATCATGACGACCTTCTCTTGCTCGAAAAACAGGATGTCGCGTGCGAGCTGCTCGACCGTCTGACCGGGCAGGCCGATCATCACGCCTGAGCCAAGTTGGTAGCCGATGCTGTCGAGCAAGCGCAGGCAATCGCGCCGGCGCTCCCAACTGTGATCCGCGGGGTGAAGCCGCCGGTAGAAATCGGGGTCGCTGGTTTCGATGCGCAACAGGTAGCGTTCGGCCCCGGCCTCGAACCAGGTGCGGTAGGTCGCTTCGGACTGCTCGCCCTGCGACAGGGTGATGGCCAGTTGGTCGTGCGAGAGAGCGCGAATCTTGGTCACCAGCTCCGTGATCAGGTCCACAAAGGCCGGATCGCTGCGCTCGCCGGACTGCAGGACCACAGAACCATACCCTTGCTCCCAGGCCCAGCGCGCGCCGCTGAGAATTTCCTCGACTGGAACGGTGTAGCGCTCGACGTTCTGGTTGCTGCGCCGGATCCCGCAATACAGGCAGTCCTTGCTGCACAGATTCGACAGCTCGAAGAGACCGCGAAAATACACAACCGCGCCGACCTCGCGGACCTTGACCGCGTAGGCCGCGGCCAGCAGGCGCGCCTGTTCCGCCGGCACGTGGGCGCCGAGCAAGACGGCCAGGTCGTCCGCGTCGGGCCTAGGCTTGGCCAGTATGGTGTCGAGTTTGCTCATGGCGGAAAAGCACGTCCTGCGCCGCCGGAAAGGGAGCCAGGGCGCGGGCAAAGATCCCCAGGCTGTAGGCGATGCACAGTCCGTAGTTGGTAAACGGCACGCCAGCGGCGCGCGCGCGCAAAATGCGACTCAAGACTTCGCGCCGATTGAGTGTGCACGATCCGCAATGGACGATGAGTCGGTAGGGCGACAGATCCGCCGGAAAGTCGTGTCCCTGCACGGTGTGAAAGTCGAGGCGGCCACCCACGTACTGCGTGAGCCAGCGTGGAATCTTCACACGGCCGATGTCTTCCCCGATGGGGTGATGCGCACACGCCTCGGCGATCAGCACGCGATCCCCAGGGCGAAGTTGCTCGATGGCCAGTGCCCCCTCGACCTGGGCGACCAGATCTCCTTTGAGTCGAGCGAAAAGGATCGAGAAACTGGTAAGCGGCACCGTGGCCGGCGTGTCAGCGGCCACCTTGAGAAAGGCCTGCGAGTCGGTGATGACCAGCCTGGGCGGCGTGCGGAGACGGTCGAGGGCGGCGCGCAGCTCGCGCTCTTTCACCACCAGGGCGAAGGCGTCGTGGTCCAGCAGATCACGCAGCACCTGCACCTGCGGCAGGATCAGGCGGCCCTTGGGCGCTTCCTTGTCGATGGGAACCACCAGCACGGCCAGCTCGCCCGGACCCACCAGATCGGCCGCGATGGCGCGACTGTCGAGATGGTCGGGTGGAGCTTGACCAAGCAGCGCTTGCCGCAGATCCAAAAGGCCCGCGCCCGTGACCGCGCTGGTCTCGACGGTACAGAGTCCTTGCTCACGCAAAGCCGCGAGCTGGGCTGCGGAGACCGGCGCCACGTCCGATTTGTTGAACGCCACCACCAGCGGCACGTGGCGCGATTGCATCTCGCGCACCAGGGCTTCTTCGAAAGGCCCCCATTCGCCCGCGGCAACAATCAGGCCCAAGTCGGTGCGGTCGAACACCTCGGTCGTGCGCTTCACCCGCAATTCGCCCAGCGCACCTTCGTCGTCGATACCGGCGGTGTCGATGAAGAGAACCGGGCCCAGCGGGAGAAGCTCCATTGGCTTTTCCACCGGGTCGGTCGTGGTTCCCGCAACGTCGGACACCAGCGAGACATGCTGGCGCACCATCGCGTTGAGCAAACTGGACTTGCCCACGTTGCGCCGGCCAAAGATCCCGACGTGCAACCGCATGCCCTTGGGCGTGGAAAGCTTCACATCAGACATAGCGGCCCCAACCTCTCACGGCCATAGGTGCTAGCCACGATTCTCTCGGGATCTTACGGCCAATGGCGCGATCCGGAGTCTCACCACAGAGTGCAAAGAGGCCGCAGAGGCCGGAAAGAAAGGGTTTCGGATCTGGCTCCGAACCCTTCTTTCCCTCCGGCCCGTCTCTGTGCTCTCTGTGCTCTCTGTGGTGAAATCCGGAGCGGACGTGCAGGCAGCTGCGGCAGGCATCTATGACCCTCATGGCTCCCCTCCCCGCTCGGGCGAGCCCAGGCGGCACACGGCCTCGGGCGTGGTCAGCTCGTCGAACTCTTGCTCGCTTAATATGCCGTCGGCCAGGACGACCTCGCGAATCGAACAGCGACGCTCGCTCGCCCTGTTCGCAATGGTGCAGGCGGCCTCGTATCCCACGCGCGCCACCAGGGCCGTGACCACAGCTGTCGACGCCTGCACATGCGCGCGACAATGCTCTTCGTCGGCGGTCATGTCTTGCACGCAGAAGCGGCACAGGATCCCGGCGGCCCGCGCGAGCAGGTCCAGGCTGTCGAGCAAACAATGGGCGACGAGCGGCAAGAACGGGTTTAGCTCCAGACTGCCGGCGGCGCACGCCTGGGCGATGGCTGCGTCGTGGGCCATGACCAGCAAGGCCGCCTGGCTGACAGCCTCGGGGATGACCGGATTCACCTTGCCCGGCATGATGGACGAGCCGGCTTGGCGCGCGGGCAGCTTGATCTCGCCCAGTCCCGCCTCGGGGCCAGACGAAAGCAGCCGCAAGTCGGACGAGATCTTCAACAAGTTCACCGCGCAGGCTTTGAGGATCCCGGAAACCTCGGCGAACACGTCGGCGTTCTGCGTGGCTTCGACCAGGTTTTCCGCGCGCGCCACGCTCAACCCGGTCAACTGCGAGAGCGCGTCCACCACCTGAAAAATGAAGGCGCGCGGAGCGCCCAGGCCAGTGCCAATGGCCGTGCCGCCGAGGTTCACCACGCGCAGACGCTCGCTGCACTTGTAGATGCGCCATCGGTCGCGCGTCAGCGCCTCGGCGTAGGCGCCCATCTCGCGGCCCAAGGTGATGAGGACCGCGTCCTGCATCTCGGTGCGGCCGACTTTCACGATGTGGGCGAAGGCCTTTTCTTTTTGCTGAAAAGCCTCCTGGAGCACCACGACTTCCTTTTCCAGCGCAGCCAGCAGCCACAGGCCCGCCACCCGCAACGCCGTGGGAAACGTGTCGTTGGTCGACTGGTGCAAGTTGATGTCATCGAGCGGCGACACGCGCTGGTATTGCCCCAGTGGCTCGCCCAGAATCTGCAGCGCGCGGTTGGCCAGCACCTCGTTGACGTTCATGTTGGTGCTGGTGCCTGCCCCGCCCTGCAAGGCGTCCACCACGACATGTTCGTCGAGTTGCCCGCCAGCCATTTCAGCGCACGCGCGAACGATGGTCTCACCCTTGAGCGGATCCGCAGCCCATGCGCCCAGCCGCTGATTGGTGAGGGCGCACGCCCCCTTAACGACGCCGAAGGCGTGCACCAGGGCTCGATGCACAGGCCGCCTAGCCAAAGGGAAATTCTCCAACGCCCGCAGTGTGTGCACGCCCCAAAGCGCTCCCACGGGAACCTCCCTCTCCCCCAACAGGTCTCGCTCGCGGCGTGTTTCGGTCATGGTGGGCCTCGCGTGGTTCGCCTCACACAAAGACGTCGCGCTTGCCGCCCTTCACCTTGCGCACCAGGGCCTCGGAGATCTCCTTCTGGCGGGCGTCCATGTTGGCCAGGGTACTGCCCACCAGGGCTTCACCCACCTTGCGAGTTTCCGGACCAGCGTAGTCTTCGAGGTATTCCGTGAAGGTCGACAGCGCGTTGGGATCGCAGTGCAGCTTGATTGCGCCGGGTTTGGCCAGGTCCATGAAGTCCTGGCCCGTGCGTCCCAGCCGGTAGCAGCCGGTGCAGAACGATGGGACGTAGCCCATGGCCGCCACGTCGCGCACCACCTCATCCAGATCGCGATGATCGCCCAGCTGGAACTGGCTGGTGGATTCCGCTGGGTTGGCTTCGGCCTCGGCGTAGCCGCCTGGATTGGTGCGGCTGCCGGCGGAGATCTGCGACACACCCAGGGCAAACGTCTCGCGCCGGATGTTGGGCGTCTCGCGCGTGGACATGATGATGCCGGTGTAGGGCACGGCCAGGCGCAGAATCGCGACGATCTTGCGAAAGTCGATGTCAGACACCGCATGCGGCGGAGTGGTGGCGATGTCGCATCCGATGGCCGGCTCAAGGCGCGGCACGCTGATGGTGTGGGGACCGACACCGAAGCGCGCCTCCAGGTGCCGAATGTGTTGCATAAGGGCCAGGATCTCGAAGCGCCAATCGGCTAGGCCAAACAGAATGCCGATGCCCACGTCGTCGATCCCGGCTTCCATGGCGCGGTCCATGGCCGAGACGCGCCAGTCGTAGTCCTTCTTCTTGCCCGCCAGGTGCACGCCCTGGTAGGTCGCGTGGTGGTAGGTTTCCTGAAACAGCTGGTAGGTGCCGATGCCGGCGCCCTTGAGCGCGCGGAATTCATCGACGGTCAAGGGCGCGACGTTGGCATTCACGCGGCGGATTTCGCCCCGGCCCCGCTTGACACTGTAGATCGTCGCAATCGAATCGAGCACGTACTGGAAACCCTGGTGCGGATACGCCTCGCCCGCCACCAGTAGGACGCGCTTGTGGCCCTGGTCCACCAGGATCTCGACCTCGCGGCGGATCTCGTCCTGTGACAGCGCCCGTCGCTTGACCTCTTTGTTGCGCGCGCGAAAGGCGCAATAGGTGCAGTCGTTGGCGCACAGATTGGACACGTAGAGCGGCGCAAACAGCACCAACCGCGGACCGTAGATCTGATCCTTCACCGCGCGCGCGGTCTGGAAGATCTCGCCCAGCAGTTCGGGATCGCTGACCGCGGCCAGGGTGGCCACGTCTTCCATGCCCAGCCCGGCCAAGCCGCGGGCCTTGGCCAATACCGCGCGCACGTGCTGCGCATCCTTGCTGGCCGGCGCCGCCAACACGCGAACAATCTCGCCTTCGTCAATGAATCGCAAAGTGTCGTGCATTTGTACTCCCATTACGCGACGTCATTCCCTGGCGCAACCGCCGGCAGATGCACGGTGAAGGTCGTGCCCACATCGGGCTGGCTCGCCACCGTCACGTCGCCCCCATACAGGGTGGCCAGCTTGCGCAAAATCGACAGCCCCAACCCGCTGCCCAGGATGTTGCGGGTCTTGGCGTTCTTGATGCGCACGAATTCGCCGAAGAGCTTGGCGGTTTCTTCCTTGGTCATGCCGATGCCCGTGTCTTTCACCACCATGGTCACGCCAGCGGGCCCGTCCGACACGGTCACGTCCACCCGGCCGCTATCGCGGTTGTACTTCACCGCATTGGACACCAGATTGTTGAGCATAATCTCGATCTCGCCCCGATCCGCCTGCAACGCCACGGGGCCGGGCGCGTGCAACTCCAAACTGATGCTTCGCTCCTGCGCCGCGGGCAGCGCGGTCTCGATCGCAGCACGCGCCACCTCGACCAGGTCGACCGGGGTAAATTCGCGCGCCTTCTGACCCGACTCGATGCGGGTCAGGTCGAGCAAATCGACAATCAGCTTCCGCATGCCGTCGAGGCGCACCAAGCTGCGGTCCACGGCGCGCTTCGCGGTCTCCGGATCCGTCGCCGCGCCTTCCTGCAAGAGCCGCAGGTAGCCTTCCACTGCCACGAGAGGCGCCTTGAGCTCGTGCACCAGCACGGACAGGAACTGAAAACGAACCTGGCGCTTCTCTTGCGCCAACTTGCGGGCCTGCCAGCGCAAGACGTGGTGGCGGGCTGCCTTGCGAACCGCGTCCCGCAACTCCTCCGGAGTGAAGGGCTTGGCCAGAAAATCGAAAGCCCCGCGCTTGGTGGCGCTGACCGCGACATCCAGCGATGCGTAGGCCGTGATCATGATAACCAGCGCGTCGTCGCGTCTTTGATTGAGCCGCTCCAGCACATCGAGGCCGGACATTCCCGGCAGCTTGTGGTCGAGCAAGACAATGTCGAACTTGCTCGTCTCCATCTTCTCCAACCCCTCCTCGCCGCTCTCCGCATGCGCAACTTCCAGGCAAACCTGTTCGTCGGTGTCGGGCAGCGCCACACGAAACCCGTCGAGCACACGCGACACCCCGGCCCGCATCCCGGCTTCGTCGTCTATGACCAACACACGCAAAGTGTCCATGGGGCCTGCCTCCAGGTTCTCGGCAATCATGTCTTGTTTCAATGCTGTTTTCATGGGCAGGGGACACTCCGCACTTCTTCCCCGAGAGATTGTCTTGGCAACGTGGCCGTCAGCGAACGTCCTCGCGTCCGTCACCTTCCGGTTGCGAGAAGCTCATGGATTCGTCGCGCTGCTCGAAGCGCGGCAGGGTCACGGTAAAGGTCGTGCCGGTGGGCCCGGCCGACAGGTCGGAGTTCGACTTGAGCCTGATGTTGCCCCGGTGCATCTTGACGATGCCGTAGCTCACCGCCAGGCCCAGCCCAGTGCCACGCCCCATCTGCTTGGTGGTGAAGAAAGGCTCAAACACGCGCTTGATGTTCTCTTTGGGGATTCCCACCCCTGTGTCTTCGACTGCAAACAGGACCTGTTCATCGCTAAATGCGCTGCGCACGGTGAGGCGACCGCCTGCGGGCATGGCCGCCACAGCGTTGATCAACAGATTGGTGAGGACTTGCCTGATCTGGTCCGCATCCAGGTCGGCCGAGGCGGCGGGATCTTGATGCTCGACCACGACCTCGATACCAGCAGGCGCCACCACGCCGCGCAGCGAGCGTTCCACCAAGTCGGCAATCTTGGTCGGCAGCAAGACGACCTTGTTCTGACGGGCGAAGTTGAGCAGTCCCGAGACGATCTTCTTGCAGCGGTCGGCCTGCTCGACAATCATCGCCACGTCCTTCGCCTGAGGTGAATCCCGGTCGCTGGCTTCGAGCAGAAGGTGTGCGTAGAGCAGCACGACGCCGAGCGGGTTGTTCACCTCATGCGCAATACCGGCGGCCAACTGACCCATGCTGGCCAGTTTCTCCGCCTGGACCAGGGCTTGTTGCGTGCTGGCCAGTTTGGTGTTGGACAGGTCCAGCTTCTGCACCGCGTTCTTCAGTCGCTCGATGGTGTAGGGCAGGCACATTTCGTCTTCGGCCAGTCCGCGCAAGATGGCCACCGCGTGGGCGCGACAAGTGTCGTAGCCACAGGCCCCACAATTCAATTCATCGTCGGGACCGAATTTCCCCATCTCGATCATGACCCTGCGGATCTCGTCCGGAACTGGGGTGGGCAGGGTCTGGCTGACGGTCTGGAAGCTGCGGCCCAAGGGCAGGTCCCGCAATTGCTCCATCTCGGTCGACCACGCCGAGCGATCAAAACCGGCCTGCTGGCTTTCCACATGACGGCTGATCTGCGCACGCCGGGCAAACGGCGGCAGCGCCACGCTCATCCCAGCACCCATCACGCAGCCTCCGCGGCAGCAGAGCAACTCGAGCAAATGGGCGTTGAGCTGACCGGCCGAAAACTCCTGCAAAGCCTCGGGGAAGGCCGAGCGCCCGTCGGCCGACACCACGTCGGTGGAGGTCAGATCCTCGTCAATGCCCGCGGTCTGCAGGCTTCCGCGCGGCAAGGGGAATACCCCTCCCATGCCCGCGCGAGGCGGGTCGAAGTCGGACAGGACCACGTCGTCCCCGCCACTCCCAGCGGATTCCAGCATGTCTCGCAGCTCTCGGAAGGTGAGGACCGCCTCGATGCGGTCCGGGCCGGTCAGTGTGGCTGCTTCGCCCTTCTTGGCGATGCACGGCCCGATGAACACAATCTTCGTGTCAGCGCCGTAACGCGCCCGCAAGGCCCGCGCCGTGGCCAACATGGGCGACGCGATGGGGGCCAGATGGGGCACCAGGTCCGGGTGATAGCGCTCGACGAAGTTGACGATGGCTGGACAGGCGGTGGCGATGAAACTTTCGCCCCGCCGCTGGGCCAGAAGCTCGCGATAGGCGCGGGCCACCAGATCGGCGCCGAACGCCACCTCACACACCAGCGAGAAGCCAAGCTTGCGCAGCGATCCCACCATGTGCCGCACATCACGACCGCCGATCTCCGCCGGGAAACTGGGTGCTACACACGCCGCCACGCGCGCGCCGCTGCGCAGAAGCCCATTCACTTCCTCGACCGAGCTGAGCACGCGCTTGGCACCCTGACTGCACACCAGCACGCACGACCCGCAACCAATACAACGCGAAGGAATGACCTCGGCCTGCCCTCCTGCGATGCGGATGGCCTTGGCCGGGCACTCACGCACGCAGGTGTAGCAGACGCGACACCGCTCCCGAATCGTGCTGACCAGAGAGAGGTCGGTGGGCTTCATGGCGAGCCCGGGGGCTTGGCCGTCGCCTGCCTCCTCGCAAAGAACGCCACCTTCTCCAACGTGACGCCGATGTCGATGTGCTCGACGTACACGTCCGGCGGCAGGCGCAAGCGGACATCGGCGAAATTGAGCAGGCTGCGCACCCCCGCTTCGACCAGGGTGTCAGCCACGCTTTGCGCAGCCGCGGCCGGCACGGCAATCATGGCGACGTTGATTCCCTTGTCACGCATGACCGTCCGGGCCTCGCTGATGTGATACGACGGACAACCGTTGATCATGCGATCCACCTTGGCCGGATCGATGTCAAACGCGGCGACAATCTGGAGCAGCGGTCGGCGGCCCAAAAAATATGCAAACAGGGCGCGGCCGAGGTTTCCGACCCCCACCAGCGCCACAGACTGCGTGGTGGCGGGGTCCAGAAATACCCCAATCCGTTCTTCCAGAATCACGACTTCGTACCCGCGCGTCGGGCTGCCTTCGTAGCGCACGTTCATGAGATCGCGCCGCAGCTGCTCTGGCGTCACGTCTGCGAGTACCGCAAGCTGATGCGAAAATACATAGCGCGTGCCCGAGAAAGCCAGGTCCCGCAGGATGCGCCGATAGAGAATAAGCCGCACCACGACCAGCTCTGACACCGTCTTCCTGCCCACATTCCTGCGTGCCTGGTTGATTGTCATGGTTGTGAATTCCAGAACGCTGTTATGCGTTTCACAGCGATATCATATGAGCGCTCGGGCATGAGAAGTCAAGAATAATCCAGAGAGGTTTTCCTAGTGCGGTGGCCTACATTTGGATGTTGGATCCGCAAAATATTGTGAGCCACTGACCAGAGAAACATCACTTCTACATAGAACAGCCATATTTTTGAGAAGTTGAGGAGAAACATGCCTACCACGCGATGTGTTTCGCTGCTCCCATTGTTCGCGCTCGCCGGCCTGATGGCCTGCTCGGGAGCTGGCGCTCCGCAGAATGGTGGCACCGGCGGAACAGGGAATCCAGTCGGCGGCACGACCAGTGCCGGGGGATCGGCAATCACGGGCGGCGCATCGGCCACGGGTGGCGTAATCGCTCCTGGCGGCACCCCGGACACGGGCGGTGTCACCGTTCCCGGCGGCACGCCGGACACGGGCGGTGTTTCTGCGCCCGGCGGCACCCCGGACACCGGTGGTGTTTCCGCTCCCGGCGGCGTCTCCGCTCCTGGCGGCGCAACTATCACAGGTGGCACCTCCAAGACCGGCGGGACGACAGCCACGGGCGGGACCTCCAAGACCGGCGGCACCACGGCCACCGGCGGCCTCACAACTTCGAGCAGCACTACGGTAGGAGGCAGCACCGCCTCGACCGGCGGCGCGGCGGGTGGGAAAGGCGGATCACTAGCACCGGGCGGCACTTCTGGCTCTGCGGGCAAGACCGCGTCCGGAGGCACCAGCGCGGCTGGTGGAAGCGCTGCTGGCGGCTCGACTGGCACGACCGCGCCCGTTGGCGGGGGCGATACGATCCCTGCTGGCTATCCCGCTCCTACCGCCGCGAACTACGCTATTTGCAAGTCGACGGTGCCGGTTTCTGGGGGCAGCGGTAGCTACTGTCCGGGCGGCGGTTTCGGGCCGGCCTGCACCGAGTGCCTCTTCGGAGGTGCCACCTACAACAATACGATGAGCGCGACCGCGGATGCGACCTCGGAGGCGGGAAACTACGCCGTGACCGTCACCTTGGGCGGGGCGGCGACTGACACCTCGATCTATATTGGTACGGAATCAAATCGAAACCTTCTGGCGCTTACCACCATTCCAGCGGGCAAGACTTTGGAGTATGCCTTCGCCGTCAATGTGCGCGCGCTGGAGGGGCAGCCAGACGAATCAAACGCGGCGGGAGGCTATCCGGGACTCGACTTGTTCTTCTCCGGCCCAACCACCCCGCCGGTAACCGCGATTGGCTATGCCTTGGTCACGGCGGACACCAAGCCGGTCATGGTGTATATGGCCAGCGACTCCACCGAGTGCGACCAGACCAGCTCGGCTTTCGGTGGCTGGGGTCAAATGTTCCCCGCGTATTTCCACGCTCCGATTGATGTCGCCAACTATGGCGATAGCGGTGAAAGCTCTTCATCGTTCTATGGAAATTCGAAGATGTGGGGCGCCATCAAGAAGGCATGGGTTCCGGGCGACTGGGCGATTGTCCAATTCGGTCACAACGACAAGACCGTAACGGATGTTCAAGTGCAGGCGAACCTGACGAAGTATGTGAACGACGCGCAGGCCGCGAAGGTCAACATCATTCTGGTTTCACCTCCCGCTCGCGCGGGCAGCATTCCGGTAGGTTCTCAAACCGGCACCAACGGCGGCCTTAATGGCCTTCATGCAGCGTCGGCACAAGCAGCCGCTGCGGCCGCCAACCCGCCCGTGCCTTTCATCGACCTCACGGCCCTCTCGACCGCCTGGTACAATACTCTCCCAGACATGACTACCCTTCACAGTTACAAGGCGGACCATTCTGACACGACGCATACTGACATGGAAGGTGGCTACAAACTCGCTGGCCTCGTGGCAAAAGCGATCAAGGACCAGAACATCGGGCTGGCCCAGTATCTGAGGTAGTAATTTGCGAGCCTGCCGCCCCCCCAACAACATGAGGACAAACATGACCACCAAGCGACGTCTTTCACTGCTCCCGTTGTTCACGCTAGCCGGCGTGATGGCCTGCTCTTTGAATTCCGGAACACCCCAGGGGGGCAATACTGGTGGAACCACGACGGCAGGCGGAACGCAAGGGCCGGGTGGTGGCACGACCGCTGTCGGGGGATCGATAGCTACGGGTGGTGTCTCCTCTCCAGGGGGCGCAACCGACACCGGCGGGATCTCCTCGCCCGCCGGCTCGATGGACACCGGTGGTGTGGCCGACACCGGCGGGGTCTCCTCGCCCGCCGGCTCGAAGGACACCGGTGGCGCAGCCGACACCGGCGGGGTCTCCTCGCCCGCCGGCGCAACGGACACAGGCGGATCCACACCTTCGGGCGGCACTTCTGTAGCCGGTGGGAAAACTTCGACCGGAGGTGCTGCGGGCGGGAAAGGTGGCTCACTAGCACCGGGCGGCACTTCTGGCTCTGCAGGCAAGACCGCGTCCGGAGGCACCACGGGATCGACCGGCGGAACCACGGGCGCGGCCGGCGCGGCCGGCGCGGCCGGTGCCCCTCCGCCATCGACCGGAATCCCGGCGGGATATCCCGCGCCCACCGCGGACAACTACGCCAAGTGCCAGAAGGTAGCGATAGGCACCAATGATGCGTGCGGCGGCCAGCCCAGCGGGAATATCTGCATCGAATGCCTCTTCGGTGGCACCGACTACAACCCCTCTGAAACCACTCCCACGGCAGCCGCGACGAGCGCGGCGGGAAATTATGTCGTGACCGTGCAACTGGGCGGCGCTGCGGCCGGTGACACATATGTCAGTGCGGAATCGACGCGAGGCATGTTGAAGTCCGTAGCCACCACCGCCGGCCAGTCGCTGGAGTACGCATTCGTGGTCAATGTGCGCGCGATGGAGGGGCAGCCAAAGCATGCCGGCGGGCCGGGCGGATACCCAGGGCTGGATTTGTTCTTCTCCGGCAAGAACCCGGAGGTTACCGCCATCGGATACGCCCTGGCCACGACGGCGACCAAGCCGATCATGGTCTATGTCGCGGGCGACTCCACGACTTGCGACCAGACCGGTGGCGCCTTCGGGGGCTGGGCGCAAATGCTACCTGAGTACTTCGGTCCCCCGGTTGGGATTGCCAACTATGCCAACAGCGGCGCCGCATCCGGCGACTATGGCTTCTGGGGCGACATCTCGTCGCGCTGGACCACAGGAGACTGGATCATCATCCAGTTTGGACACAACGATAAAACAGACTCAGACGCGACGGTCGAGGCGAACCTCACGCCCCATGTGACAGCTGCACTCGCCGCAGGTGTCCACCCGATTATGGTGTCTCCTCCCGCTCGCCTCCAGGGTATTCCGGTACCCGATCAGTCCAGCCTTCATGCTGCCGCTCTCAAGGCGGTCGCAACTGCCAACAACGTGCCATTCATAGATCTCACCGCCCTCTCGACTGCCTTCTACAACGCTTCTGGTATGACCCAGACACAAGCGCTGCAAGCGTACCATGCGGACGGGAAAGACGTAACGCACACCAGCTTGCCGGGTGGAGAGATGCTGGCTGGTCTTGTCGCCAAAGCCATCAAGGACCAGAATATCGGACTCGCCCCGTACTTGAGGCAGTAGTTCGCCGTTCCTCACCCACCCGCAGCAGCGCGCGGATGCGCTGTTTTCAAATGTGGAGACACGCTAGACGCACTTCTCTGTCGCAAGGAGGTTGTGACTTCAATCCCTCGAAAAACTGTTTCAACCCCACGCTGCAGAACCTGGGCTTGCGGATCCGAAGCGTGTAGACTGTGACCGTCTCGGCAAACGAGCAGCATGTCGTGTCGACAGAAAGGGCACTATCGATGAGCACCTCCAGTATCCGAATCTTCACTTTGGCCTTGATGGCCGCACCACTCTGTTCGTTGGGCTGTGGCAGCGGCGCCTCCGGAAGTCCTACGGTCAATTGCACCGTTAGCAACTGGACTATCACCGCCGCCGCCTATCCCAGCGGCCTCACCTTGACCAGCAAATGCAGCCCCTACACGGTTGACGATATCACAGTAAAAGACGGCGGCGTGCTCACCATCGAGGCGGGCGCCACGCTGAAATTCAGTGACAACACGACGATCTTCGTTGGACAGTCGGGCACGGGCAAGCTCCTAGTCAACGGAACGGCGCAGAACCCGGTTACTCTGACCACTCAACCCAATCTTCAATTGCCTGGAGGTTGGTATGGACTTGATTTCTACCAAGGCACGGCGAGCGGATCGCACGTGACCTACACCACGATCGACTACGCAGGGGGCAACTTCGACGGAGCCATCGTCGTCGAGAGCGCCTTGCCCGCAGGTACATTGACCCTGGATCACTTGACCATCGACAACAACGACACTGCAGATGGCGCGGTCCCGATTCTGATGCGCGACGGATCGCCGACTATCGCGTGCACCAACTGTGCCGCCGACGGCACCCAACTCACTCACTAAGTAGATAGACCCATATAGTGCTGCCATTGCCCCTCTAACAACAAGAGGACCACCATGACCAAAACACGCTGCTTCTCGCTGTTTTCATTTCTGGCTATTGCCGGCCTGATGGCCTGCGGTGCAAATACCGGAATACCCCAGGGGGGCACTGGAGGCACCACGTATGCGGGAGGAACCCAGCAGGGCAACGGCGGCACAACCGCTGTCGGGGGATCGACAGTCACAGGTGGCACGTCGGAGACCGGTGGGGTCTCTGACAACGGCGGCGCGACCGACAACGGCGGTGCAACCGACAACGGCGGTGCAACCGACAACGGCGGCGCAACCGACAACGGCGGCGCAACTGACCTGGGCGGAATCACAGACCTGGGCGGGACTTCTGCGGTCGCTGGGAAAACTTCGGCCGGAGGTGCCGCGGGCGCGAAAGGTGGTTCACTAGCACCGGGCGGCAAGACCGCGTCTGGAGGTACCAGCGGATCGACCGGCGGAACCACGGGGGACGCGGCCGGCGCGGCCGGGGCGCCTCCTCCAGGCAGTATCCCGACGGGATATCCAGCAGCTACTCCGGATAACTACGCCAAGTGCACGAAGGTGGCGATAGGTACAAGCAATGCGTGCGCCGGCCAGCCCAGCGGGAATATCTGCATTGAATGCCTCTTCGGTGGGACCGACTACAACCCCTCTGAGACTACTCCCACGGCAGCCGCCACCAGCGCGGCGGGGAACTATCTCGTGACCGTGCAACTGGGCGCTGGTGACACAGTTGTCACTGCGGAATCGAGCCGAGGTCTGTTGCCGTCCGTAACCACCGCGGCTACCTATGCGTTCGTGGTCAACGTGCGTGCGATGGAAGGGCAACCACAACATGCCGGCGGGCCGGGCGGATACCCAGGTCTGGATCTGTTTTTCTCCGGCAAGAACCCACAGGTTACCGGCATCGGATACGCTTTGGCGACCACAGCGACACAGCCGATCATGGTCTACATCGCCAGCGACTCCACGACTTGCGACCAGACCGGTGGCGCCTACGGCGGCTGGGGGCAAATGCTGCCTGAGTACTTCGGGCCTCCGGTTGGAATCGCCAACTACGCCAACAGCGGGGCCAGCTCTTCCAGCTTCTACGGATCCTCCAGTTTCTGGGGCGCCATCAAGGCACACTGGACGAAGGGCGACTGGGCGATCATCCAATTTGGTCACAACGACAAGGGCGTGGCAGACAGCGCGGTCCAGGCCAACCTGACCAAGTACGTGAACGACGCAAAGGCTGCGGGCGTCAACGCGATTCTGGTCTCGCCTCCCGCTCGGGCCACCAGTTTCCCAATCGGCGATCAATCCAGCCTGCATGCAGCGTCGGCAAAGGCAGCCGCAGCGGCCGGGGGCGTTCCCTTCATCGACCTCACCGCCCTTTCGACTGCTTGGTACAACACTCTTGGCTCCAAGGCTGCCGAGCTGACGTTCCACGCGAATGGGTCCGACCAAACCCACACCAACCTCCCGGGCGGTGAGAAGCTGGCTGGCCTCGTCGTCGCCGACATGAAGGCCCAGAACATCGAACTGGCCAAGTACCTGAGGCAGTAGGCTGCACAACCGCGGGGGCCGACAGGCCCCTGCGCTGCCCAGCTACAACGTTCTGCGGTCAATCACGCGCTTGGCCTTGCCCTCGCTCACCGGCAGGCTGGCGGGCGGCAGCAGTTTGACCTTTGGCTTGGTCAAGATCTCTGAGCGCAGATGGGCCGCGATCTCGCCTTCCAAAGCAACCCTCTGCTCCTCGCCCATGTCCGATTCACCATGGGCCAGTTCGGCCTGCACGGTCATGTCGTCGCGGCCCTCAAGCAGGATCAGATAGTTACGACCCACCTGCGGAATGGCCATGAGCACGCGCTCGATCTGCTGCGGGTACACGTTGACCCCGCGCACAATCAGCATGTCGTCGGCGCGACCTGTGATGCGCGCCAGACGGCGGTGGGTACGGCCGCACGCACAGGCGCCCGGCACGACTGACGTGATATCGCGCGTGCGGTAGCGCACAAGCGGCATGGCCTCGCGGCACAGGGTGGTCAACACCAACTCCCCCGGCTCGCCGTCGGGTAGCGGCTCGTCCGTCTTGGGATCGATGACTTCGAGGATGAAGTGGTCTTCCCAAAGGTGCATGCCGGCCCGCTGCACGCACTCGAAGGCCACGCCCGGGCCGTTCATCTCTGACAGCCCATACGAGTTGAAAACCTCCGCGCCCAAACCCTGCTCGATCTTGTCGCGCGTCTCGATGCTGTACGGCTCGGCGCCCACAAAGGCCCGGCGCAACTTGAGTGACTGGCGCGCATCCGGGCCTTTCCCGTCGAGGAAATCCGCGAAGTACAGCGCAAAGCTGGGCGTCAGATGCACCGTGGTGGTACCGAAGTCCTGCATGAGCTGGAGCTGCTTCTCGGAATTGCCCGGGCCGGCCGGGATCACCAGGCAGCCGATTCTCTCGGCCCCGTAGTGGGCCACCAGTGCCCCGGTGAACAGGCCGTAGGTCATCATGTTCTGAAAGACGTCGCGCGCCGTTACCCCGGTGGCCACGAAGCTGCGGGCGCACAACTCGGCCCCGTTGTCCACATCCCCCGGCGAGAAGAAGAGCGCCTTGGGACGGCCGGTCGTGCCGCTAGAGGTGTGCAGGCGCAGGGTCTGGTCCATCGGGACCGCCAGCAGGCCGGCCGGATAGGTGTCGCGCAGGTCGGCGCTGGTGGTGAAAGGCAGACGGCGCAAGTCGGCCAGCGACTTGATGCTGGCAGCCGTGATCCCGGCCCCGACGAAGCGCTCGCGGTAGAGCGGCACCCGTTCGTGCAGCCGCGCCACCAGCGCCTGAAGGCGACCGAGTTGCAACTGCTGCAAATCAGCGCGGGAAAGCGCCTCGATGCCACGATCGCGGAACATCCGTTAGCCTTCGAGCGGCTGCGCTTCTTCGACGATGAAGTTGGGGATCTCGTCGACCACGGCGTAGACCAGGCGGCAGGCACGGCACACGAAGGCGCTTTCGTCGGGCGTCAGTTCCAGCGCCCCCCTGCATTTTGGGCAAGCCAGGATGTCGATCAGCTCGCGATTCAACGGCATGCCTTGCTTATACAACGAGGCGGCGCTGGTTTCTAACTCGTGCGGGCCGTGCTAGGAAATGCCCATGCTGAAACAGATTCTTTTCGCCGTTCTGCTGACCGCGGCCATGGTGATGTTCGCCTGGACGCTTAGACGGTTCATCAAGATGCTTCTGGCCGGCCGCGCCGAGAGGCGCACCGACCGCATCGAGGCGCGCGTAGACTCGCTGCTCTATTTCTTCTTCGGGCAGCGCAAGGTGATCGAGTTCGTTGATATCCCAGCCAGCCGCTGGCCGCGCTTTTCCAACCTGATTGGCAGCCGGCACCACTTCATCATCTTCTGGGGTTTCCTCGTCATTTGCCTGGGCACCCTGGAAACCTTTGCGCAAGGGCTGTGGCCAGCGTTCTCCTGGCCTCTGGTCATGGGCGACACCCTCGCGGGCGTGCTGGACGCCGCGGTGGACAGCATGAACCTGATTGTGCTCGCGGTGATCGGCTTCGCGGTGTTCCGCCGCCTGTTCCTCAAGCCCCGCCTCATCCCCATGAGCCGTGACGCAGCCGCAATTCTCTCCGCAATCGCGGCTCTCATGGTCACGCACTTCGCGATGCACGGTTTCCGCGCCGTGGCCGGCACGGTCGAACCCGGTTTCTTCCTTTCCGACGCGCTGGCTGGTGCCCTTTCTGGCAGCGTCTCTCCCGAAACCGCGGGTCTGGTGTCGGAAGCCAACTGGTGGGTCCACGTGGTGTTGCTGCTGGTTTTCCTCAACTATCTCGCCTACTCCAAGCACAGCCACATCCTGGCTGCCTTGCCCAACATCTACTTCCGCCAGCTCGGTCAGCGCGGCGTTCTGTCCAAGCTCAATCTGGAGGCCGACGACATGGCGCAAACCGGTGTGGTTTCGGAATGGAAGGACTTTACCTGGAAGTCGCTGCTTGACAGCTTCGCCTGCACCGAATGTGCGCGCTGCTCGAACTACTGCCCGGCCAACCGAACCGGCAAGCCCCTCTCGCCCATGCAGGTGGTGCACGACCTGCGCGACGACATGAAGTCGCGCTTGCCCGACCGCGGTCCGCTCGACGACATCATCGAACGCTTCCAGCATGGCAAGGCCGCCGCGGAAGAAGCACGCCAGCCGCGCGATTTGATCGGCGGCCGCACCAGCGAAGAGGTGCTGTGGTCGTGCACCACCTGCGGCGCTTGCCTGGAGGTGTGCCCGGTGTTCATCGATCAGCCAGGGAAGATCCTGGAGATGCGGCGCAATCTGGTGCTGCTGCAGGAAAAGGTGCCCGGCGATCTGGTGCGCACCTTTAAGAACCTGGAGCAAAACGGCAACCCCTGGGGCCTGGGCGCCGACCGGCGCATGGACTGGGCGGAAGGCCACAATGTGCCCACGCTCGACGAGAAGCCGGATGCCGAATGGCTGTTCTGGGTGGGCTGCGCAGGCGCCTACGACGACCGACTGAAGAAGCAGACCCTGGCTCTGGTGGATATCCTGCGCCAGGCAGGCGTCAGCTTTGCGGTGCTGGGCATGGAAGAAGGCTGCTGCGGCGATTCCGCACGCCGAGCGGGCAACGAGCTGCTGTATCAGATGGAGGCGCAGCAGAACGTGGAGACGATGAACGCCAAGAAGGTGAAAAAGATCGTCACGCCCTGCCCGCACTGTCTGCATGTACTCAAGAATGAGTACCCGCAAATGGGCGGCAACTATGAAGTCCGTCATCACTCGCAACTGATTGCCGAACTGATCGAGCAGGGCAAGCTGGTGATCGAGCGCAGTGGCAACGGGGGCGGCAAGCTGACCTTTCACGATCCCTGCTACCTGGGCCGCTGGAACGGCGAGTACCAGGCGCCGCGCGCGGTGCTGGATCGCCTGGGCGGCGAGCGCGTGGAGCTAGGACGCACCCGCGAGCATGCCTTCTGTTGCGGCGCCGGCGGCGGTCGCATGTGGATGGACGAGAAGACAGGAACGCGGGTCAACCACGATCGCACCGACGAGATCCTGGCCACTGGCGCCACCACCGTGGCCACCGCCTGCCCCTATTGCACGGTCATGATCAAGGACGCGGTCGACGACCGCGACGCTGGCGAGCGCGTGCAGGTGAAAAACCTGTCCGAGCTGGTGGCCAAGGCCATGGTTCGCACCAACGCGCCTGGCGAGACTGCCGCGCACTAGCGACAGCTTGTCGTGAAATTCGCGGCCGCCGGGCAAGCCGGACCAGCGCAGGTCGGCCAGCGTGCCCGTGAGCGGTAGCGACCAGCGGAAAGCGGCCTGCGTGGGCGGATCGCGTGAGCGCGGGCGTGCGCGGCCCGCGACACGCGGAGCGCTCATGCCTTCGCCCCGCGCCTTCTGCCTCCCGCGTACCCCACACGAACACGCTCACCCTCACGCCCACGCAAGCCGCCTCCCGCGAGCCGCGGCCCGGCCTCGTCGGCTACCCCGAATTCTCAGACGAGCCGTAGCTACTCCGTGCGCTTGACCTGGAACGGAATCGGTGCGCCCTGGGCTTCTGACCAGTCCTCGAGCACGCCCACCACCCGGGCCCCGAGTGGACCGCGGCGCAGGTAAGCGAGAAACAGGTTCAGCTTCGGCTCCGCGCCCTCGGCCAGCACCTCGACCGTTCCGTCCAGGCAGTTGCGCACCCAGCCCGCGAGACCCAGGCGCCGGGCTTGGTCAAAGGTGGTGGCGCGAAAGCCAACGCCCTGGACCGAACCACGCACCACAGCGTGCAAGCGGCGGTTCTTGGCAGGGGCAGTGTCGCTCATCGGGGACAGGAGTTACAGCGCCCCTTCCGTGACGGTGATCCCGACCAGGTTGTTGGGCACCAGCGGCAACTCGGCGAAGCGCGCCAGCAGCTGACCGGCCCCACCCTTCACCTCCACCTTGGCCAACACCACATACTCGACCGGCCCCGTGACGGGCGAGCAAGCCGTGACCGTTCCCACCACCTGCGCCCCGGTGTCGTAGGTGAAGGTCACCCGATGGCTCAGCATCTCCCTCAAGCTCTGGTTATTGGCCATGGAGCGCAAATCTCCCAGGCTGGCCGCTCCCCGTCAACCCGGGTTACGCCCGATTTCCGCGTAATCTCTGCCATGGTACGCAGAACCCGCCCGAATCCCGCGACCGGTAGTAAGATAGCGTCGTGCCCCTCGGTTCCCGCGCAGGTTTCGCTGTTTGCGCCGCTGCTCTGGTCGGTTGCGCCGGCCATGAGCCACACCCACGCATCGACGCCGTCGACCCCGCACAAGCCTACACCGATCGCGACCTTTGGCTGACCCTGACCGGCTCAGACTTCATCCCGTCGTTCCGCATCGACCCTGGGTCAGGCGCACGCGTGGCCACGATGGATGGCTTTTCCGGCCGCATCGGAAGCGAGCCGAATTGGCAATCGCTAACGGATTTCGGGTGGATTGGCCCTACGCAGATTTCGGTCGGCCTGGCCAAAGAGCATGCGGAGGATCTGCCCGTCGGTCCCTGCGATGTGGAGATCACAGATCCGCGCGGCCACACGGCCACTCTGAGCGCTGGCTTCCTCGCCCTCCCGCCGGAGCCGCCCCCGGTTGTGACCGTCACCAGCCCGATCTTCGGCCTGTCCTCCTACGTGCCGGGAGGAATCATTCACGCAGTCGTGAACGCCGCGACCCCGCCACCCGGACACATGACAGCGTTGACGTGGAAATACACTGAACCCATGGCCAGAGACGGGACGCAACGCGATCCCGTGACAGCCGCGTGTCCGTTCCTGCCCGACGCTGCCTCCATCGACTGCGTCTTCGACGTGACCGTCAGCTCGAATTTGAACGCAGGTATGACGGTGAACCTGGATATCACGGCCGTCAACGACGCCCCGTCCAACAACCGGACGGACAAGCCCTTCCCCATCGCCCTTACCCCGCGCCCCACGGTGTCCTCAGTCAAGCCGCAAGCCGGAGGCGTGGCCGGCGGAACCAATGTGGTCATCCAAGGATCGGGTTTTGAGGCTGGCAGTCGCGCCTATTTCGGAAACAGCCTGCTCATCCCCAATGGCGGCATCGTGGTCGCTCCCGAGATCATCAGCGGCTACGCCCCGGCCCACAGCGAAGGCTTCGTCGCGGTCACAGTGCAGTCCCGCCTCGGGTTCGCCTCCTGGGACCAAAAATTCGAATATCGACTTCGGCCGCAGATCTTATGGATCGATCCCGCCCTTGGCTTACAAGGCGAAAACACGCTCGTCCGGGTCAGGGGCGCCAACTTCACCAAAACGACGATCATCTACCTGGGGCACGCCCTGGCGAATGCGGTTGCCCTGACCGGTGTAACCTCGGCCAGCGACACTGAGATCGACGGCGTAGTACCTCCTGGAAGCGGAAAAGCCACGGTCTGGGCCTTCGACCCCGACAACGGCTGGACCAGCCTGCCCGACGGCTTTTCCTGGATTGAGCCATGAAGCTGCTGCCCAAGTTTGCGCTCCTCTCCATCGGCGTGGCCGCGGTGCCGCTGGCCATTGCCGGCTATTCATCGATTCGGGTCAGCCAGGCGGCCCTGCGCGAGGCCATCTATGACCACGAAGTTCTGCTGGCGCGCCAGATTTCGGAGTACGTCAGCAGCCAGCTTTCCAACCTGCAGTCCACCCTGTCGGTCGAGACGCGCATTCTCGACTTGACCCGCGTGGGAGGCACGCTGC
This sequence comes from Myxococcales bacterium, assembly GCA_003158735.1. Taxonomy (GTDB): domain Bacteria; phylum Myxococcota_A; class Polyangia; order Fen-1088; family Fen-1088; genus Fen-1137. The sequence continues at coordinate 55,630 of PMLB01000244.1, forward strand.
CGACCGCGCAGGCCCTGCGTAAGTTTCTCCAGTTGGTCTACCACCAGAGCGACGATTTCAGCGTGGTGGCTTTGCTCGACACCGAGGGACAGCCGGTGGTTCAGGCTGCTTTCCAGTCGGTCGCACCCAGAAACGATTCCTTCGGAACCCATGAGATCGTTTCGACCGACGACGTGGCCCAACTCCCCGGGCATGTTTCCGTCGAGGCGGTTCTGCGCGATGGGAGCGCGGTGGGTACGATCTTCTTGGCCGGCAGCGCGCATGTGCCGCATGTGGTGCTGGCGGTCCGCTACCAGGGGGTGGCCGACGAGGATCCCCGCATCATCGTAGCCGCTGTGTCCCTGCGCCGCATCGCCGATCATCTGGCTTCGCTTTCGTCGATCGACACCGACATGTTGCTTCTCGATCGCGAGAGCCGCACGGTGGCTTCCGGCAGGGCTCTGGGTGCGGCCCGGCCCGAACCCAAGCGCTTGCCGCAGGGCAAACCAGGCTCGCTGCCGCCCGAGTGGTTCGTAGCCGAGTACCCCAGCCACGGCCACTCGGTCATCGGGGCCTACGTGCCGGCGCTCACCTTTGGCCTGGGTGTGGTCGTCGAACGCTGGGTCGAGTCGGCGTTACGACCCGCGCGGCGGCTCGGCTGGACCACCATTTACTGGGTGGGGGTGGCGGCCTTCGTGGCCGCAGTGGTCGGGGCCGCGCTGGCGCGCTCGCTGGCCAGTCGGGTCGGCACGCTGGTGCAGGGAGCGCGCAACATCGCCCAGGGCCAGTTGGACGCCGAGATCGACGTGGCGTCCAACGACGAGCTGGGCGAGCTGGCCAAAGCGTTCAACTCCATGGCCAGCTCGCTCTCGGCGGCGCGTAGCGAGATCCTGCTGCGCAACGAAGAGATCCGGGGTTGGAACGTCACCCTGGAAAAGCGGGTCGACGACAAGACCAACGAACTACGCGACGCCCAGGATCTCTTGCTGCGCTCGCGCTCGCTGGCGGCCATCGGTTCGCTAGGCGCCGGGGTCGCGCACGAGATCAACAATCCGCTGACCGGCGTGCTGGGCCTGGCGCAGATCCTGTTAGCCGATCTGCCCGAGGGCCATCCGGTCCGGCCCTTGATCAAGGACATCGAGGAGCAGGCCACGCGCATTCAGGGCATCGTGGCCAATTTGTTGCGCTTCTCGCAGAAGCAATCGGGCGAGCACTTCCGCCCCTTCGATCTTTCCGAGGTTGTTCACGACGCGCTCGAGCTGTGCGGGACCAAGGCCCTGGCCGATGCGGGCATTGCCGTGGTGAAGCACATCCCCAGCCCCAGCCCGCTCATCCGGGGCAGTGCCTTGCAGGTGCAGGCCGCGCTCATTCAGCTCATCCAAAACGCCAGGGCGGCCATGGACTCGGGCGGCACCCTGACCCTGGAGACCACGCAGCCCGACGACAAGCTGCTTCGACTGCGCGTGAGCGATACCGGACACGGCATCAAGCCCGAGCAACTGTCACGCATCTTCGATCCCTTCTTCACCACCAAGGCGCAACGAACCGACACCGGCATCGGCCTCTCCATGGTGCACAAGATCATCGAGGATCATGAGGCCACTATCCGGGTCGAGAGCCAGGTGGGCCAAGGCACGACCTTCTGGCTGACTTTTCCCATCGCTGAGGGAGCCAGTCTCCTCGCATGAATCTCCGAGGCCGGCGGCCCACGTCTTCCTTCCAGATGGCGGTTATCGCTCTGGTGGTGGTCATTCTGGTGGGGGCCACCCTACTGTCGCGCTTCTTCTTCGAGCGGCGACGCACTGAAATGCCGGCCGGCTTGCCCTCGCCGGCGCCCCGCCTGCCGCTGGCCGAGCCCGCCCAGTTTCGGGTCAGTGCGCTGGCGGGCACCGTGGAGGCATTCCAGAACGGCCAGTGGTACGTGGCGCGCGCCGGCCACCTGCTCTCGTCAAAAGATGTCGTCCGCACCCATGGCGGCTCCCGCGCGCTTCTGCGGCGTGGCAGCGTCGAGATCGACGTGCGCGACAACATGGACCTGCGCCTCGACAAACTGGAAGAGACCACCACCAAGCTGGGCCTGCTGCGCGAAGGACGAGTTTCCGCCAACGTGGGCAAGGACGACGAGAAACTGGAGATTGAGGCCCTTGACACTCGCACCACCAATGTGGGCGCCGCGCGCTTCGCGGTATCGTTGGCGCCCAGCGGAAAAGTCAGTGTGACAACCGCCGAGGGGGCGGCCCGCTTCGAAGCCCACGGCAAGCACGTTGTGGTCCGCAAAGGAAACGAGAGCACGGCCTTCCCTGGGGTGGCCCCCAGCGATCCCGAGCCCATCCCCGAGCAGCTCTTGCTCTCGGTGATTTGGCCCGAGGACGACAAGGCCGAGGCCGTCTCCAAGATCCGCGGTCGCGCCAGCCCCTCGTCACGTGTGCGGGTGAACGGCGCGGAGACGCCGGTGGCGCCTGACGGGACTTTTCTGGCGCGCGTGCAGATCACCGAGCCCAAGACCCGCGTCCATGTGGAAGCCGAGGATGTCACCGGGCGACAGAAGACTGTGGACAAGATCCTGCACCCGGCTCCGCGCGCTCCCTCGCTGCAAACCTCGGGTGACGAGCTTTGGAAGGAATGACGAAAATCGAGCCGTTGCTTCGCGCCCGTGGGTGGCTGACTCAGTCGGCTGCCGGGCTGACCTTGGTTCTACTCTTGGCTGCGCAGGTCGAGGCGGGCGAGAGTTCCCCAGACGCCGCCACGCCACCTGATGCCGCGGCAGCCGCCGATGGGCCCCCGGCCACTGCCGCCGATGCTGGGGCGACAGACGGCGTAGGGGCATTGCCTGAGAACGTTACGCCCGCGAAGGCAACCGACGCCGGTGCCAGCAAAATGACGATCTCAGAGAGCCGAGCCCCGGCCGGCCCGGCCCAGGTTCCGACCGCCGTCGCAGCAAGCCCGCCCGCAAGGCCGGCCGCGCCAGCGACGCGCGCCGAGCCGCTCCCGTCGGCAGCACGGGTGTCCCTCTCGCTTGCGGTACCGTCGCCGGTGCTTGGCATCGAAGACGAAACCGAGCTTCGCATCGTGGTCACGGGTGCTTTCGCATCACCCTTGCGTTTCCCTCGCATCCTGTGCAGCGCAGGCCGGGTGGAGGACATGGTGCGCGAGGGACCGACCAGTTTCTCGGCCCGCTTTCTCCTGCCCGCGGGCCGCTTTCCCCAGCCAGCCATTGTGGTCGCTGATTTCTCGCACGATTCACTGATTCTGCGCGGGGCCCTGGCGGTGCGGCTGCGTGCCGCGGCCAGTCCGTCCTTTCACACCGACCCGGGCGCCAAGGTCACGGTGAAAGTCGGGGACAAAGAGTTCGGGCCCATGGTCGCGCCCGCCGACGGCAACATCCACGTGCCGGTGGTGGTTCCTCCGGGCATCAATTTCGCAATTGCCCGCTCGGTCAACCGCGCGGGCAAGGCCAACCAGCAGATTCTGGATCTCAAGATTCCGCCCGCACAGCGTGCGTTGATAGTGGCCCCCGAGAAGCTGCCCGCCGGAAGCGTCGCCGAGATCGCGGTGCTGGCGGTGGAACCATCGGGGCGACTGGTCGATGCATCCACCATCACCCTGGCGTCCACCGGGCCGCGGCCCAATCCGCTGGGCAGCCTCACCCAAGGAGAGGCCAGATTCCTGATGCGCGCGCCGGCCTCCCTGCAAGACCCGACACTGCACCTCATGGCGTCGCTGCGTGGACAGCCCGACGTGAGCGCAGAAGCGGACGTAGTGCTGGGTTCGGCCGCGACGGCCCAGGTCCTGCTGCAGCCGGAAACAACCCGTCCCGACAGCGTTCCTCTGCGCAGCCTGCGCGTGTTCCTCAGTTCACAGGATGCCTTCGGCAATCCCACCGACGTGGGCGAAGCGGCGGTGCTGGTCGACGGCCAGCCGGCTTCCCCCCAGGCCACCGAGGATGGCCGCGTGATGCTCACGCTTAGGCCGCCCGCGCTGCTGGCAGCTCGCGAATCCATGAACGTGGAAGCCGTGCTGGACAATGGGCACGCCACCGAACGCATCCCCCTCGATCTCTTCAAGCGCCGGTTGCCGCCTGATCCGGTGCAGGCTCCGCGCTACACGCTCACGCCGCGCCTGGGCTTCTTGTGGAATTTGCAACAAGCACCGGGCCTCGCGCTGTTCGTCGAGGCGATGGCCTCGCTCCACCCCAGCCTGACTGGTTTCGCCTTGGGCGCAACTGTCGGCTACCTGCACTCCAGCATTTTCTCCTCGAACAAGGCGGGCCAGGGTGACGTCGTGCTTGACCAGCTTCCCCTGCTGGCCCAAGCCCGCTATCGCCGCCGCTACAATCGACTCGGCTTGTCGGTTGGCGCGGGTGCCGGAATGGTACTGGGGCGGGCTAACCTTCACGCTTTCGATCGCGAAATTGCGGGGTACAGCGTGGCCTTTGCCGCCGAAGGCTCGACTGAAGCCGCCTTGCTCTTGCACCGGTCGCAGGTGGTCTTCGGCCTGCGCTACCTGGCCATGTCTTTGGGCAAGCTGTCGAGTGGCGACGTGATTGTGGGCAACACCGGCGGCTTCATTGTGGATGCCGGGTACCGGATTGGGTGGAGGTAGGGTTAGTCGCCTTTTCGCAGCCATTTCACAGTCAGATCTTGGTGAGCTTTGAGGCACAGTTTCGGGTGAACGGACTCCATGCTACGTTGTCCTTGAACTGCCATTCGGTGACCCTATGAAACTTGTGGCGTCTGTTTTTGCGCTTTCGACTTTCGCCCTCCTGGCACCAGGCTGCGGCGGCAGCAGCGGCTCAAGTTTGGCGCTAAGCAGTGGCTCGGATGGCGGGCGTTGCCCTGCTTTCGCCGCCTGCGGTGGCACCATCACGCCTGGCACGTACACGATCACCTCTTTCTGCGAGCACAGCGACCCACTGCCAGCCGATAGCATTTGTCAGGGCGCAACGGTCTCGATCAGCGGCGTCGACCTCAGCGGAACTCTCACGTTTTCCGATGCCACGAACCATTTCACCTACGGAAACGAGACCATTCATTCAGTGCTGTATATGCCCGCCTCGTGCATGGGCAATCCCGCGGGACCGACGACCTGTAGCGATTTGCAACAAAGGCTTGAGCCCGACCCAGCCAGCACTTCGACCACGGCCATCGCCGTCACCTGCTCTGGGACGAGTAGCTGCACGTGCATGGAGGCGGGAAACAAGACCATATCTGCCGCGGGTACCTACAGCGCACCAGCTACCGATCTGACCTTTTCGCCCAACGACAACAGTGGCTCCGACATATCTGGCACCCCTATCGGTTACTGCGTATCAGGCACACAGATCGCCCTGAGCGCGACCAAACAAGACGGGGCTGCTGGCGTGAGCCTCTCTATGGTTCTCAAGCGGCTGTAGACTCCCCTCGGAGAAAAGGGCTGGCGAAGCCGTCCATCTGGACGGTCAATTGCAGAACCTGTCGTTCACCCACTTCGCATCCAGCAGGGCCGCCCGCCCATTCTCTATTGTCACGGAGCTCCCATTTGGCCGCGTGAAGGTCAATTCGAAATTCGCATCGAAGTTATTGAGGGAGATCGTCACGCTGACCGTGCCTGATACCAGGGTCAGGTCTTCCTTCCCGAGACCAGCATCATAGGGCAGATACGAATCGTTCAAGGATGCCACCACAGTGATGTCGGGCGAAGGTAGTGCAATCACCTGACCGTTCTTGAACGTCACATAGCTGAGGTTCAAGAGGAATGCCTCAAATCCCACGTATCCGTAGTTCCTATCACAGCCAAATGAAGGGCTTGTGCATGCGTCGGGCGCTTGCATGCACTTCTCGGCTGAGTCACCAGGTTTTGCGCAGCCGATGGTGCCGCTTAGGGGCGGCTCCCCGAGAGTAATGGTTCCCGTGCTGATCCAGGTGCCTTGGTATACCCGCTGCGTCTGACACTTATCTCCATAGCAACCAGCGACAACAAGCCCGACAACCAGCGACGCCGACAAGCCATGGCGCAAAACCTTGTTCTCCATGCTGATATCCAATCTTGCAGTTTCTCGCAAATCTGTTCAAGCAGCCGCCGCCCTACTGCGAGCTGACAACAAAATCGTCAAACGCCGCCTGTATGCCAAATGTTCCGATGCCAGCGCATGTGCCAGACCAGTTCGGACTGGAATCCACGAGTTGGTCAATCTGCAAGACCGCATTGAGTGACACCACTGCCCACAGCCTACCCGCAGGTGGATGCAGCGTGTCTGTGGTTGGGAAAACCCTCATTGTCAAGGTCGACCACCCCTGGGAAAACAACGAAGGCGAGCCGAGTGTCAGGCTCGCAATTGTTCTGTCCACACCCCCTACGCGCCGGGCCAGAGCAATCGTTCCATCGCTACGCATGGACGCGTAGTATGCATTGTCCGGATCCTGGTACAGACCGTACACGACGGCACCTTGGTTCACGCTCGAGCCGGAGTTTCCCGGGTTCAGCTTCACGAGCGCGCTGACCGTCCGGTCCTGGGGCAAATCTGAAGGAGCCCCGCAAATCGTCTGATCGTGCCACGAGTTGTCGCTGGATGTCTCCACAAGAAACGTCGTGTTCAAACTGCTGCTGCTGGTCCGAATCGCCCAAACGCTCTCCCCACCCTGTGTCGCCAACCACGAAGTCGCATCCCCTGCCTCGAAATCCGAGCAAACCAGCACACTACCTGCCACGGAGTCCGAGCAGGACTGCGCAACACCCGCACAGAACCCTCCCCCTTGCGCGGCACTCAGGACTGCCTGCACCTTCTGAGTGTCGCTCCCGAACCCGCTATCGCAGGACGAGCCGAGTCCCTCCCCAGTGTAGTGTTTCAGGTACACCCCGCCCCAGTACTGAAACTGGTCGTTGTTCACCATTGCGTGAAGCTGGCTTAGACCGAACCCCTTAGGAGGCTGGAAATTGTGGTCCGACGCGTAGCACGCAGTATCGAAGAAATCCAAGCCCTCCGGCTCATTCGTGTTCTCGTCGTCTCCAATTCGGAAGTTGAAAGGCCCAACGTTGTTGCCAGAGGTCGCCAGCACGTTGCAATAGGGTCCGACGCCGGAGGTCGGCGCAACGTCGCAGGAATCTGCGTCGATCGCGGTTATAACCCCATAGTCGTTGGACTCGATGCAATCAAAGGCCCAGCAGATCGCGTCACCTACAACACCAGTGAAACTCTCATCGCCCGTATATCCCGCAGAAAGGTAGAGTACCTTGCCCGAAGGCGAGAACACCCCTCCTTGTGCTGTCTTCATCGACACCGGGTAGCGGCGCAGACCGACGATAAACGGCGCGCGGAGGAACTTGAGCGTCTGGCTTCCCGTCGGGTGTCCCCATATCTCGGGGTCGAAGACCAGCAGGGCATTCGCAACATGATTCCCAGACCAGTCCGGGGCATCCGTCGAATAGAACGGATTGTAGGAACCATAGGCCGCGTTCAGAAGATAGTGTTCGTAGCCGGTCCAGATTTCGTTGCTTCCTGGCCGCACGGCAACCCACCCCCCCGAGTGTCCTCCGGGATCAATTCCTGCGTTATCCGCTGGTCCCTCCGGAATGAACCAACGGCCGACGTAGTTCAAGTTCACGTCGAGCACCAACATATACGCGTCATGGTTTCCGTCATGGTTACAGGGCTGGACAGGCACAAGCACGTAGTCGGTTCCGTTGACGGTCGCACGATCAGGGTCGCCAAAGTGGCTGTAGTCTCCAAAGACCCCACCTACGACATCGTTCGGATCTGCCGCACGCCACTCTTGGCTGTATTCATATAGGCTCTTGCTAATGCAGCTTGAGCAGCTTCCCGAACCTTGCGGGATTGGCGCAAAAGTGTTGGGATCCAGCGTGGCAGAAATCCCGAACCACTCGGCCGGCGTATTGAGGTCGCAGTCCAGTGGGCATCGCCAAATGCGTCCCAGTCTATTGTTGTTGACGTGCGCAACGCAATAGGAAACCCCAGTGGCCCAGTCCTGCGTTTGACTTTGATTCTGCGTGATGAACCAATAGTCATGGTTGTGGCAGAGTCCCTCGTTGCCGTCTGTCCAGAAGGTGTGACCACCTGAACTGCCAGGATAGTCGCCTTGGAATTTGTATGAGTGGCTCCGCGTTGCCAACTACATCAAGGTTGTCGATGATCAGGGAGGAAGCTCTGTCCGCAATATTGGGGCCCATTTGGGCGTGGGTCCTGGGCCTTGCATTGGAGTCATAGGTTGCCTGGTCGGCATACCTGGTACCGTCGTAGCAGGGACCATCGTCGTCCTGGATCGAGGCTATGTCGATCGGATTGTCGCCTATGTCGTAGGTCGAGGTTTCATAGATTGGGGGCCCCCCGGGAAAAATTTCCTCGTGGATCCACGAATATGCGAGATACCCGTTCCTCCGGATATCGTCCGGATCTCTGTTATAGACCGTCACATAGCCACCGAAGTTGTCATTTATGAAAGCGTGCAACCGTGCCCTGGAGCCCACTTTGAGAGAAGAGATGCAGTCGTTCAGGCCATAGGTCGAAAGGTCGGGAATATAGGTGTACGCGAATTGGTTCTCATCGACTGTGAATGTCTTGCACGCGCCACCGAAGTTCATGTCTTTGAATACCATCACCTCGTGCGGCTCGGGTTCTGCAACGGCACCGCATTGGGACACACAGTGCCCGGCCCCGTCGCAGATGTGGGTTCCATCGTCTGAACAGACAGTTGACTCGGGCGCAAAGTGGCGTGGTGGGCAGTAGAGACTGGTGCCCGTGCAGTACCCGGACAGATCGCACGGGCCGGCCGATGGCCAACAGATCGTTGTGCTGTCCGCAAGGACGTCGGGAGGACAGGCCGGGCTCGCGCCCGTACAGTACTCGGCCGCGTCACAATCCTGCTTCTTGGCCCGACAGAGCGTGGTGCTGTTCGATAGAACGTCAGCAGGACAATTCGGATCAGACCCCGTGCAGTTCTCCGCTGGGTCGCACACGCCCGCCGACGGCCGGCAGACGTTGGAGCTCGCCATAAAGCTGTCGATAGGGCACGCCGGGCTCGCACCTGTGCAGTACTCAGCCACGTCACACGCCCCGGCCTTGGCCCGGCAGAGCGTGGCGCTGTTCGATAAAACGTCGGCAGGGCAATTCGGATCAGACCCCGTGCAGTTTTCCGCCGGATCGCACACGCCCGCCGACGGCCGGCAAACGTTGGAACTGGCCATAAGGCTGTCGATAGGACACGCCGGGTTCGCACCTGTGCAGTACTCAGCCACATCACACGCCCCGGCCTTGGCTCGGCAGAGCGTGGTGCTGTTCGATAGGACGTCGGCAGGGCAGTTCGGATCAGACCCCGTGCAGTTCTCCGCCGGATCGCATGGACCTGTTGACGGCCGGCATACACTTGAACTGGACGCGAACTTGTCAACGGGGCAGGCTGCGCTCGTTCCGCTGCACACTTCCCCCACATCGCATACGCCAGCGGGAGCACGGCACACAACCCCTTGAAGCAGGAATCCGTCCGCCGGGCAGCCAGCGTCCGTTCCATCGCAAACTTCGGCCACATCGCAGGGACCGGCGACCGCGCGACAGACCGTTCCCGTGGGCTTTGCTGGGTTAGAGCAAAGCCCTGTGCCGGAATCGCAGATCCCGGCGTTGTGGCAAGTGTCCTTGGCCGTGCAAACAACATTGTGACACCTGTCTGTGATCGTGACTGCAGTGCAGATGCCAGGCACCTGGCACCGATTGTCCACGCTGCTGTAGGTCGTGACGCCCGCGTCCGTCACCCCAAAGCGGTAGCTTCCCGGTGGTACCCAGACCTTGGCCAGGCCGGTGCTGTCTGTGACGCCAGTGTTGCTGGTTGAGGTCGAGCCATTGTAGGCCACGACCGTCAGACCGGAGATTGGCTTCCCGCTGCTGTCCACCACGGTCACCAAGGCCAGCGTGCTGTCGGAGAAGCGAAGATTGTCTAGGAGGTACGGCTTGGTGGCGTTGTAGGGCGCGTTCACCACGATCGTCACTCGCAGATCCGTGTAGGTTCCGCGAAACTTGGCCAGCACGCTGGACGTGGGCGTGAAGGTGACCGTGTTCCACTGCCCGAGGGGCAGCGGCGTCAGTTCCACCTGACCGAGGTACGTATTGTTCAGTCCCAAAGAAGAGCTATTCAGGTACAACTGGGTGGTGCCGTAGTTATTGGGGCTGATTTGCTTGAGCTCGGTGGGCAACATGATGTCGTAGTGGATCACGCCGCCTACACGTGAACCAAGGGACGTCAGGGCCGCGCTCTGGACCGGCACATACCCGTGCGACGTGACGGCCAAGGAGCGATAGCCTTGCGACGCCGTGGTCGAAACGCTGAGCGTGCCGGGGCCGCTCTGAATGATCGACCAGTCGGTAACCGTCGCTGCCTCGAATCCTAATACCCGGTCGACGTCGACCGAGGTCAGAGCCTACGTCGTGACTTCTACTGCAACACCCTCGCCGGTGTTTTCAGTTACCCCCCCCCCGTGACACGCGCCAGCAAACAACGCCACCATCGCCATCGCGCCCTTGCTCACCATGCTCCGTCTGGTCTTGGTCATCGCTGCGTCTCCTCTCTATTTCGACCTGGAATCCGGCGGCCAAGAGACTTCCGGGATGACGCCGCCAGTACCAGGCACCATTGAAACGACAACGCGCGGCCATGTCAATGGTTTCCGATCTCCGGCTTCATTGTGGATGCCGGGTACCGGATTGGGTGGAGGTGAGATTAGTGCAATCCCAGCACTGGCCCGACAAAGCCCACCAGCGCACCCGCGATCACCACACCCAGCAGCAAGACAGTCGCTGACTGCGCCACGGTCTTGGCTCGACTGATGTGCTTCAATAGATCCGCGTCGCCGGTCTCGGCGTGCTTCATCAGCATCTCACCCAGGGTTCCGCGCCGCTCGGCCGCTTGCATGGCGTTGATCTCGGCTCGCGAAACCAGTCCCACTTCGGCGAGCGCCGTGGGCAAGTCGCGACCCTTGCTCACTTTGTCCATGGCCAGCAGCACGGCCCCGCGCACGGCCACATTACCCGCGGTCATTGCCGCGCTTTCAATCGCATTCAGCACCGGAATTCCGGCTGCCACCAACACGCCGGTGGTGCGGGTGAAGTGAGCCACTGCCTTGGCCCGCCACAATGACCCAATGATGGGTGCCTGCAAGAGGATCCCATCCTGCCAAAGCTGACCCTTCTCTCCACGCAGAAGAATGCGAAGGCCCGCATAGGCGAGAGCCACCACAACCAGCACGACCGGCAAGATCGATCGCGCACCATGCGACACGAAAATCGCCCAATGCGTGGCCAGCGGCCATTCTTGCTGGGGCAGGCCGCGCAGAAATGGTTCGACAGCAGAAGCCGCGACCGCCAGGCCGACAAGCACCGCGAGCAAGCCGATCCCCAGGATGATCAGCGGACGCGCGGTCGCTCTGCCAAGCTCGCGCGCGATCTTCGCCGTGGTACTGAGGTACGCCGTAAGACGCTGCAACTCGATGGGCAAGCGATTGCTCTTCGCGCCCGCGGCCAGCAATGCCACGCTGATTTCGTCAAACACATCCGGGTAGTCGCGCAGGGCTTCGCCCAAAGAGCGCCCCTCGTCCATGCTGGCCTTCACGCCCTTGCACGCTGCTGCCACACGCGGATGCCTGAACTCGACCGACAGGGCATAGAGCGCCTGTCCCACCGACAAGCCCGCCTTCAGCTTGGCCGCGAGAAGGCCCGCCAGACGACTCAACTCCTCTGGCTTGACTCGCTGGTAGTTCGACCTCTGCACGGACTGACCTGGAAGTGAAAGCGCTTGCTGCACGAGCTTGACCCCCGAATCTCGCTATCCCGGACGTCGATTGTGCACCAGGACCGCGACGGCGTCATGAAAACGCAGGCGCACCGGGCGCAACCCGGTGAAATTGTTTGGCAAAAGACCTTCAAACAAACGCCAGACGGACGATCGCAGGTCGCCCCTGCGAAACGGGTCCCGCCAGACCTTGATGAGGCATGCGAATAGCTCCTGCACGGCGCTATCCCGTGTTGCGCATCTTGATGACGGGCCCGCCGGTTTCTCGCTCGGGGCTCGATCGCCGTAGGAATTCGTTTTCCAGCGCCAGCCCGAGCTGAAAAGCGGCCAGCTCGAAGATCTCCAGGTCGCCCACCGGCCGGTCACGCGCGCCGTTGTCGAGATAGATGACGGCGACCACGCGCTCGCTGCCGGGCACGGGCAACACGACAATCTCTCCCGACACCGGACGGTCGACCGCCTCGCGAAAAGCCTGTGGCAATCCAGCGTCGTCGTAACTCACGCGGCGGGTGTGACTGTCCCGCAAACACTCGAACAAGACACCGCTCGCGCCCACTGGGAAGGCGAGCGTCTGCGTCCTTATCAGCAATTCCTCACCCAGCGCGGTCTGGCCAAACGCACCCAGGGCCACCAACTGGTCGCGGTCGGGCACCAGCAATACGCCGCGATCGAGCGACTCGGCCACCACGTTGAGCAAGTTGAGCGAGACCGAGGTGGCCAGCAGCCCCGAACGCAGATCGGCGATGATCCGTCGCAAACGCGCGAAGCTGGCGCGCACGCCTTCGGCAATGGCGCGTTCATTGGAAAGGTACCTGCGCTGGCGCGCCACACTGCCCACACAGGCGACCACCGTCTCGGGCGCCGCCGAGGTGATGGACAGCACGCCCGCCTGGTACAGCTCGCGCAAAGGGGCGCGCCCCACGAAGAGCGCGATGACCGAGGCCCGCGGTCTCGCGCGACAGAGCGCGGTGAGTGTGTCCACCGCGTGGGTCTGGTAGCGCAGGTCCACCACCACGATGGGTGGCGGCTCGCCCAGCAGCGATGCCCCGGCGTCACGCAAGCCCACTGCCGACATACGGTCGCCGGTTTCCGCCAGCAGGTGATTGATCTGCGCCAGAAGCTCTGCGTCGGGAGACACCATCTGAAAGCGTGGGAGCTCACAGACCTCGTTCTTGATGGTAATCGCGGTGTCGGCTTCGGTGGGCTCGGGCACTGCGTTGGTATTGGCGCTGGCGTTCGCGTCGGCCTCGGGCTGCTTGCGGCCGCCCTTGGTCAGCACCTGCACGAATTCCTGGACGGGCTCCGATCCTTCCGGCGCGACTTCAATCGGAGTCTGCGGGTGGCAGGCGGCGCGGTTAGAATCCTCCTCCATGGCCTGCAGCACCTCCAAGATGACCTGCTGCGTGTCCATGTCGACCTTGGGTGCGCCGGAGAAGCGCGACACCTCGACCAGCGGCGTCAGGTCGTCGAGCGCAAAATCGAAGGTGCCTGCGGGCCAGGCCAGCACCTCCTTGACCACACGTTCGATCTCTTGCCCCACCACCTGTCGGATCACATCCGGCGTGGTGGCGCCTTGCCGGACCAGAACCTGCCCGATGGTGCGCCGAGGCCGCTCGCTCTCTTGCGCCTCCAGCGCCCGCTGCAAGGCGGGGTCGTCGAGGATGCCCGCCGCCAGCAGCATCTCGCCCAGCCGCAACGAGCGTGAACTCCAAGCGCTGACCAAACGACCGTGTTCGAACCCGATGAGCGCCTCCTCTTCGCCGGCGTGAATCGACAAGGTACCTGAATGCCCGCCCAACCGAATGAGCTGCATCACATCGGTGACGGCGACGTCCTCAATTCGCCCCTGGAAGCTCATGGGCGGGACCGCCGGCTATGATTGATGGTTCCGATCACGACGTCCCTTATTGACCAAACGGATCAGGCTCTCGAGGGTGCGCAACTTGCGTGCGGTTTTTGAGTACACCCGCGAGGCGAACACTGCGGAAGCCGCATGGGCTCCCAGAAGGTCGAGCAGGTCGTGGTCTTCCTTCACGAAGGCCGGCTTGAGGAAATTCCTCCCCCTGGAGCTTGGCTCCCCTGTTGCGTTGTGGTGCTTTTCGCGTGCCATAGGGACGCTATGTCGACCCAGCGTGCGAGCCCGCAGACCTCGACTTACAAAGGAGAAATTCGTCTGTTCTGTCGCCCAGCTTGAGCGCGCGTCCCCGCGCCTAAGGCGGGTCAAGCGGTGCTGGCGCAGGGGTTACTTCTACCCATCGCAAGACCGGAGCATAATGGCAGGACGTGCCTGCCTCCCCCATCAGCCCTGCCCTGTCCGCGTTCGTCGACGAGCTGGACGTGCTCATCCGTGCGCGCTACCCGCTCATCTACCTCGTAACTTGGGAAGAACAGCGCATTGATGCACTCCTCGCCAGCTTGGCCGAATCACACGGCAAGGCGCTGTACACATGGTCGGTCACGCAGGGACTTCGCCTCCTGGACAATGGCAGGACCGCAGCCGCCGGCCCCACGGATCCCAGCGCTGCGCTCGCGGCCGTGGAAAAACTTACCGAGCCGGCGCTGGTGGTGTTCAAAGATTTTCATCCCTTCCTCAACGACCCGGCCGTGATCCGACGCACGCGCGAGCTGGCTCGCACCCTGAAGAGCACGTTCACCACCATGGTGCTGGTCTCGCCGGTGCTCAACATTCCCGTCGAGCTGGAGAAGGAAATCTCGGTGCTCGACGTGCCGCTGCCCACCATCGAGGACCTGCTCAAGTTGCTGCGCGAGATCGTGGCGGTGGTGCGCGAAGGCAAGCGGGCCGTCATCGATCTGCGCAACGAAGAAGTCGAGCCCTTGCTCAAGGCCGCGCTGGGCCTGACGCTGTCCGAGGCGGAAAATGCCTTTGCCAAGGCCATCGCCAAGGATCAGCGCCTGGACGCCGCGGACATTCCGCTTGTGCTTGCGGAAAAGCGCCAACTCATCCGCAAGAGTGGCCTTCTGGAGTACTACGCCAGCTCCGAGAGCTTCGCCAGCATCGGCGGTCTTCAGAATCTCAAGGCTTGGCTGGGTCAGCGTACCGCGGCCTTCACCGAGCGCGCGCGCCAGTTCGGTCTGCCCGCGCCCAAGGGCCTGCTGCTGCTCGGCGTACAAGGCTGTGGCAAGAGCCTGACCGCCAAAGCTGTGGCGTCGCAGTGGAATCTGCCGCTGCTTCGCCTGGACATGGGGCGCATCTTCAGCGGCCTGGTGGGCTCGTCCGAGGAGAACATGCGCAAGGCCATGCGCATCGCCGAGAGTATCGCCCCGGCCGTGCTCTGGGTCGACGAACTGGAGAAGAGCCTGGCCGGCATCGGTTCCTCCGGGACGAGCGACAGCGGCGTCACCGCGCGCGTGTTCGGCACCTTCCTCACCTGGTTGCAGGAAAAGACCGCGCCGGTGTTCGTGGTGGCCACTGCCAATCGCATCGACAGCCTGCCCCCCGAGCTGTTGCGCAAGGGGCGCTTCGACGAGATCTTCTTCATCGATCTGCCCACCACCATCGAGCGCGCTCAGATCTTCACCATTCATCTGCAGCGTTTCGGTCGCAATCCTGACAACTTCAATGTGGAAGAACTGGCCCGCCGGGCCGAGCACTATAGCGGCGCCGAGATCGAGCAAGTGGTGGTGAGCGGGCTGTACACAGCATTTGCCGAGGGCGTGGAACTGCTGCAGCAGCACCTGGTCGCCTCGTTGAGCGAGACCATGCCCTTGGCCGTGACCATGCGCGAAGACATCGCGCGCCTGCGCGAATGGGCGCGCACGCGCACGCGCCCGGCCTCCAAGCCTGAACCCGAACGGCCGGGCCAAATTGGGATCGTCTAGCGCACAGATCGGCAAGTCATGGACGACGAAACCCGCGACCGCTTCCGCCAGCTCGAAGGGCCGCGCAGTGACGCCCCCGACGAGCCGGGCCACACGGCCACCAGCGACCGCTTTGATGCTGTGCTGGCACCTGGGGAAAAGACGCCGGCCAGTCGTCCTTCCAGCGCGTTCAGGCCGCCGACGGAGAAACACGCGGCCATCGTCGTTGATGCCGAGGGTTTCAAGGCCGTGCCTCGCAACGATTGCCCCCGCTGTGAACGGCCCAACAATCTCTTTGACCGGAAATGTGTCAACTGCGGGGCGCGGCTCGACACGCCGGCTGCGCGCGCCCACAACGAAAAGCTGTGGCGAGCCGGTCTGCCCGAAGTCGAGTGGTCACCACCCGTACCTGGAGTTCCCGCCCCGGAGCAGGAATCGCTTTCGCCGCAGCAAGAGGCGGCCAGACGCGCCGCCTTGGAGGAACTGGCTGCGCGCGAGATGAGCCGCCGTCCGCGCAGAGCAGGCGAGCAGATCTCCCTGTGGCGTTCAATGACGGGCCGTGGCCGGAACCTGTTCGATGAAGAGAGCGCAGGTTCCCGGTCGAGCGGCAACCTGCCGATCATTGCAGCCGTGTCCCTTGCGCTCTTTCTTCTCAGCAGCCTGCTCGTGTACGGCCCGCGCTGGTGGCACCTGCCCGTGGTGCTGGGCGTGGGACTGCTGCTGGTGCGGAGGCGGATCTAGCGTGAGTTTACCGGAAGAG
>PMLB01000248.1:0-27261 GCA_003158735.1 Myxococcales bacterium
TCACGATAACCTACCTGCATGCTTCGCCAAACAATCGTGTCTTCTATGGTTGCAGCGCTGGTGGCCCTGGGCGTCTCCTATGCCTCGATCCACGCGGAGCTGTTCCGCCGTTCCGTGGACGTTCCCACCTTACTCGGGTCCACGGTGGACACGGCACGCTCGGCACTCGACCAGTCGGGGTTGCTCCTGGTCGTCGCCGAGGATCGGGAAGACACAGCCACGCCGCCAGGTCAGATCTTGGCCCAGCGTCCGTTGCCTGGGTCCAAGTTGCACGTAGGCGAGCCGGTGAACGTGGTGATTGCCCGAGCCCCTGCCGTGGTCAAGGTGCCTGGTGTGGTTGGCCAGCTCGTGGGTGAAGCCCGCGTGCGCCTGGAGAAGGCTCGTCTCACGGTCAGCGGTGTGGTCGAGCAGCCCCATCCCACTCTGGGCGTGGGCATGGTCATCGCGCAAAGCCTGGCCGAGGGCACTGAGGTCCGCGCTGGCACAGGAGTCGAGCTGAAGGTGTCCAAGGGCGCGGAAGCCATCACTGTGCCGGCGGTGACCGGAAAGTCATTGTCCAAGGCCAGGGATCTCTTGACACAGGCCGGGCTGACGGTCGGCCAGATCCGGCATGCCTCCGACGACGATCGCAGCCCCGGGGTCGTGCTCGAGCAGAAGCCCGCCGCCAGCCAGACCCTGGGTAAGGGCATGCCGGTGGATCTGGTCGTCAACAGCGACTGACCACCCGTCTTGATCCGGCGGCGCTGGCCGGCGGAGATCACTCCGGCCACGGCCACGACCTTCTGCGGTTATCGCGGAAAATGAAGTACATTCTCCTTCAATTCGAGGGAGAGCGAGTCGATGCGCGCCGACGACCTGGATCACAAGGAATTGCTGGAGCTGGACCCCGAGGGAGGCGTGATTCGCTTCGCGGGACAGCGTGCGCTGCTGCTCGACGCCGTGGCGATGGGGCTGCTGCGCAAGTACCTGGTCGAAAACTTCGGCCTCTCCGCCGCGCGCACCGTGCTGACCCAGTTCGGCTTTGCCCACGGCTGGCGCATGGCCGATGCCATGCAGTCCGACTTCAAGTGGTCGAGTGACGAAGACTGGCGCCGCGCGGGCACCCGCATCCACGCCATGGAAGGCCTGTTCCGCGTCGAGCCGGGAAACAAGGACCCCTTGTCCAAGGAGGGCGTGATGCTGGTCGCCTGCTACGAGGCCGAGCAACACCTCCTGCATTTCGGTCGCGCCGATGCGCCCATGTGCTGGACCGTCTGCGGTCTCACCAGCGGTTATCTCAGCCGAACCGTGGGCAAGGAGATCTACGTCCTGGAAGATCGCTGCATGGGCAAAGGCGACGCGGCTTGCCGGCTCTTAGGACGCACGCGCGAGGAGTGGAGTGACGAACGCGCCGAGGAGCTGCGTTTCTTCAAGCCCAACCACCTCAAGCAATCCCTCGATGTTTCGCTCCACCGGGTCACGCAAACCTTGAAGGCGGCCGAGCGCAAGCTGCGCGAGCGCCGCCGCGCGCTGGTTCGCGTGGGGCGCAACATCGAAGAGCCGCTGGGGATCGTCGCCAAGAGCCCGCCCATGCGGCACCTGGCGGACCTGGCGCGCCGCCTGGCCAAGGTCGATTCCACCGTGCTCATCACCGGCGAGAGTGGATCGGGAAAGGAGCGCATCGCGCGGCTGGTGCACGAGGAGTCCACCCGCGCCGCCGGGCCATTCATCGCGGTCAACTGCGGCGCCATCACGGAAACCCTTCTCGAGAGCGAGCTATTCGGACACGCGCACGGCGCATTCACAGGCGCGACGCAGGACCGGCCGGGCCTGTTCGAGGCGGCCAACAGCGGCACCCTGCTACTCGACGAGGTGGGCGAGGTCTCACCGGGCATGCAGGTCAAGCTGTTGCGCACGCTACAGGAGCGGGAGATCCGCCGCGTGGGCGAGAACAAGAGCCGCCCGGTCGATGTGCGCGTGCTGGCTGCCACCAACCGCGAGCTAGCCCACGGGGTGGCGGGCGGCTCCTTTCGCCAGGACCTGTACTACCGGCTGAAGGTGGTCGAGCTGCACGTGCCGCCGCTGCGCGAGCGCAGAGACGACGTCCTGCCGCTGGCCCGGGTGCTGTTGGCGGACGCGGCCCTGCGCATGAAACGCAAGATCTCGGGCCTGGCCCCGGCCGCCGCCGATCAGTTGCTGCGCTACCATTGGCCGGGCAACGTGCGTGAACTCGAGAACGTCATGGAGCGCGCGGTGGCGCTGGCGCGCGGAAGTCGCATCGAGCTGGAAGATCTGCCCGAGGAGATCCGCCAGGCGTTTCCCACGCCAGTGGCCAGCAAAGGCAAAGTGCGACGGCTCGATGAGATCGAGCGGGACTACATCCTCGCTGCGCTGGAGCTGAATGGCGGGAACCAAACCCACACCGCTGCCCAGCTTCACATCGGCGCGGCCACG
The DNA here is from genome assembly GCA_003158735.1 of Myxococcales bacterium. GTDB lineage: Bacteria > Myxococcota_A > Polyangia > Fen-1088 > Fen-1088 > Fen-1137. The sequence goes on from PMLB01000248.1 coordinate 2,434, forward strand.
CTATACCGCAAGCTCAAGAGCTACGGCCTGGTCGGCGCAAAGCACGCTCCCCACAAGCGCACTCACTAGCCACCATCGCGTGGGTCGTGGATCGAAGTTTCCTGCGACTGCACACCAACAAGAACCCGAAGACCAGCCAGCCAGCCGTGGCCAGCCACAGCCCCAGGCGCAGACCTGGCGTGCGATAGCGCATCTCGATGCGATGCTCACCGGCCGTCACCGGCAGCGCGCGCGCCAGCACGTCGGCTCGCTCGATAGGGGTCGCAACCCCGTCAACCGTGGCGGTCCAGCCGTGGGTCCATTCGTCCAGCAGCACGGCATAGCCAGGCCGCGTGGCCTGACAATTCAGGATCACGTGCTCAGCCTGCGGCTTCTCCAGCAAGCATGGCGTCAGCTCATCACTGTCCAGCAGATCGCTCGTCCCCGGTCCCGCCAGCCGCACCTGACCCAAATCCAGTTGCGAACGTCGCGTGTCGAAGAGCGACGCGAGTGCGTCCTGGTCCGAAACTCCGTGGCGCCAACGATAGGCCACGAAGGCACGCGGCCGGCGCACGGGATTCTCAAGCGCGACATAGCCAGCAAAGGCAGCCGGCGAAACCATCGGCATGCCCATGGCCGGCGCAGAGGCCAGGTCGATGAGAAGGTAACGGATGTCGAGCACGTCCATTACCCGTTCCAGATTGGCGCGACCGCTGGCGGCTGCGAAGGCATCGAAGCGCGCGGTTCCGGCAATCACATACGCTGGGACTTCGGCAAACCCGAAACGCGCGTTGTCGTTGGCAGTTGCGGTGTGATGAAGAAAGGCGGCGCGGGCCTCGCCGGAAACCGCGAGCGGGGTGACCTCGCTCACCCGACGGATCAGGCGCGGCCACTCACCCGCTTGCGGCGGCGACAGCGGTTGCAGCAGGGCCGGGACCGCGCGCACCACCTCGCGCGGAATGGTCACGTGAACTGCCCAGTCATGCTCGATCAAGTGCACCACCAGCGCGAGCAGCAAGAGAGGCCGGGCCCAACCACCGAACCGGCGATGGCCGGCGAGCAACACCGTCAGCGGCACCAATGCGGCCACCACGGTGGCGGATAGGCCCCCGGCCAGAACCTCGGACAGCGCGGCCGGTCCGTCCACCGCCTTGTGGGCAGCCTGGCTCGCGCTGGCGATGGCAGACAACAAGTGCCCACGTCCCAGCGTCGCCAGGCCCAGCCCGGCTGCGAGACAGACGGCCATCGCCGCGCTCAGCAACGCTCGGGATTTGCGCGCTGAGGCCTCGAACAGCCGATCGAAGCCCACGCCAGCCAGCGCCGCCCACAGCAGCAACGCCGCAGCCATGTGCTTTTCTGGGTAGCGCAGCAAGTGTTCCGGCCAGACCAGCTTCCGGTATAGGCCGTAGATGGGCGTGAACGTGCCCAAGGCCAGGAGGACGAAGAACAGCGACAAGATCGCCAGGCGCCGCACCGGCCTGCCCCCACGAAACGCGGACAGCCCCGCGCACAGCAGAACCGGGGCGCCCAAGTACAGGCTGGCTGACCATATCGCTTCCAGCGAACCACCCCCGCTGGCCCACAAACTGGCCAGACAACGTTCCGGGCGAAAGCCCTGGCCCAAGATGTTGGGCCACACGAGTTCCAGCAGGCGCAGCGGATGCAGAGACCAGGCACCCCCGTCGGCCAAGGAAAAGCCCGCGCCGCGCACGCTGTCGCCCAGCGAGGCCACCGCCACCGTCAAGGAAGCCGCCCCCATGAGTACACCCAGCGCGCCCGCTGCGCCCAAGACCAGCAGTGAAGTCCAGCGTCGCCGGGCCGTCAGCACCACCAGGGCCACGGTCAAGACCACTGAATTGAAGCCCGCTGGATTGCCTGCGGCCACTGAGCCTGACAGCACCAGCGCGAAGATCAGACCGCGGCGCAGATAGGCCTGGCGCTCCTCGGCCTCGCTGAGACCCAACGCCGCCCACGCCAGCAAAGGCATCCAGCCCAGCGGCATCAGGATGCTGCCGTTGACCACCATGGAAGTGAAGTAGCCAGACAGCATGAGCGCGCTGCCTGCCAGCAGGCTGCCCAAAGCACTGGCGCCCAGCCGCCGGGACAAGAGCAGCGTGCCCACGCCTGCCAGCCACAGGTGCAAAATGAGGATCAGGTCCGCTCCCCACAGCGGACCGACCAATGCCACCAGCCAGGCCAGCGGGTAGGTCACGCCGTTGTTGGGGTCAGCCGCAAACCGCTCGCCCAGACGCAGGCCGTCCCACCACTGGGGGAAATGCCCGCGACTCAGGTTTTCGGCCAGATAGCTACGCGAGGGCAGGGTGTGGATCAGGTGGTCGCGAACCGCGAAGGTCTCGTCGAGAAACAGCGGACGAACATAGGCCGCGGCCAGCACCGCGACGAGCGCCAGCAACGAGAGCATGAGCGTGGTTTTCGTGCCTGCCCGCTTCATCCCATTCCTCTTTCCCCCTAGCAGGTTTGCCATGCGTGGTCCAATACCGGCCCAAGCCGGGCGACCTCAGGTCGCCCCTACCCCAGTCGGGGATTCATGCCAGAATCCTCGCCAGGACACTGCGGCTACCATGAACGCACTTACGCTCGTGTTCGTGACCCTTTCCATGTTTGCGCTGGCCTACCGGTACTACGGAATGTTCTTGGCGAAGAAGGTGCTGAGCTTGGATCCGAGCCGCCCTCCTCCTGCCATCGCGTTCGCCGACGGGCACGACTACCACAAGACCAACCGCTTGGTTCTCTTCGGTCACCATTTCGCCGCCATCGCCGCGATGGAGTAAACTGCGGTTGGTGCGACAATCGCTTTTCGCGCCTTGCGCACGCCGAACGAGCGAGCTAGGGAGCAACTGCTGATGCGTAGAGTATCGAGAGCTGGACTATTGCTAATCACCGCGACGGCCGCGGGATGTCTGTATCCGGGATTGAATATGGGCGTGAGCACAGGCGGCGCGAAGCCTGGTGACGGCGGCGTGGCTGGCGCCGGCGGAAGCAGCGGCAATGGTGGCAGCATGGCCCTTGGTGGGGACACCGCCCAAAGCGGTGCCACAGCAACCGGCGGAGAAATCGCGGGAGCTGGCGTGACGGCCGACGCGGGCGGCACGACCGGCGCGGGCGGTACGGCCGGCGTGGGCGGGATGACCGGCGGAACCATCACCATCGGTGGCAAGACCGCTGCAGGCGGCACGACTGCTTCCGGCGGTGCAATCATTCTTGGCGGCACCACTGCTGCGGGCGGCACGACCGCCCTGGGCGGGATCACCACGGTTGGCGGCAGCAAGGCAACTGGGGGAATCGCGACCGCTGGAGGAACCACGGCTGCGGGTGGCAGCAGCGCTGCGGGCGGCACGCGTGTGCCCGATGGTGGCGTGGATGCGGGCCCGCAGATGTACACGTTCACCATCAAACTCGCCGGCAACGGCCTGGGAAGCGTGAGTGCCCCGTCGCTCAGCTGCCCCGCGACCTCCTGCTCCCAGAGCTACCTCAAGGGAGCGACCATCAACCTCTTGCTTGGCCCGCCGGTGAACTTGGGCTCAAGCTTGAGCTTCAAATTCGACGGCTGGTCAGGTGGCGGGTGCACCGGCACCGGCACTTGCCAGGTCACGCTTACCGCAGATACCACGGTGACCGCGACGTTCTCGCTGGTCTGCGACTACTACGTGAGCGTGAACGCTGGGAGCGACAGCCCGACCGCGGGGCTCTCCTCTGCCCAACCGTTCAGGACGATCACCTACGCGATGAGCGTGGTCCCGGCCGGCAAGACGGTTTGCGTCCTGCCGGGGACCTACACCGCGCCGATCGAGGCCTTCCCAATCGTCATCCCGCCGGGTATGAGAATCTACGGCGATTTGCCAAACCGGGGCGATGGCCCGACCCCCACCATGGTCAGCGGCACGGGCAGCACGCAAATGTTGAAGAACCAGAATGAGACGGCGACCTTCACTTCAGCCGATAGCAATGGTGCGGTACTCAACGGATTCAAGCTCTCGGCCAGCCCCGGCAGTGGGGGCGTGTCGTCGTTTCTGGTGGACGCGGCCGAGTCCACCATCGATCTGAGTTACAACACCTTCGCCGGCGCCGACGGCGGGATTCACGTGAGCAGTAACTACCTCTCCCCTTCGCTCTGTCCCTACGTTTCCAACAACACCTTCAACACGGTGACCTACGGCGTCCAGACCTACTGCAGCACTAGCTCGATATACATCGAAAAGAACACCTTCAATACGCCTTCCCAACCGATTACCATCCGGCTCGGAAGCCCGACAATCCGCAACAACACCATCAACGGGTCCGGCACGTACTACGGCGTGCATGTTGAGAGCACCAGCATCACGCCAGTGATCAAGAACAACTCATTCGTCCATTCGGGCGGCTATGGTTACGGGGCGATCCTTTCCGAAGGCGGCACACCTCAAGTCCGCGGCAACGACTTCAGCGGGCTCGGGGCCACGATGGCTGTCCAGATAGGCTACTCATCGGTGCCGGACCTCGGCACTGCCGCGGACTTCGGAAACAACATCTTCAACAACGCCTACGTCCAGATCATGACCGGCTGGACAGCCAAGCAGACCATCTACGCCATCGGCAACACCTGGATTCCAGCCACCCCCGTGTGCGGCACCAACATCCTTCCCGGAGTGGGCACCATCGTCTGGGACGCTGCCGGCACCTCTTGCCCGTAGCCAGGAACAGAACCGGGGCGGCTCGCCGGCAACCGCCCGCAGTTGTGTCGTCGGGGCGACCTGCGCTTGTCCCGACGCTGAACACCGCGCCGTGGGGCGGCTTCTAACCGCGACGGATGGCCCATACAAAAAACACGTAGGTGGCGTCTGACCGAGACGTCCACTCGCTGACAGGCAGCCAGCCATTGCCCCGCGCCTACGCGCCAGGACACAAGCCAATTTTCGATGGCTTAGGTGCTCACATCGCAGGGAAAGAGGGTTAGTCTTAAGGACTAGATCTCAATCGGAGGCACCGATGGCTGCTCAGTACCGCCTTCCTGTCATTCTGTCCCTTGCCATAGCGACCATCGTCGGATGCACAACGGCGACAGTTTCGCCCGTGACCAACCCATCGGGAGGCACTGCCACAGGCGGCAACGCCGCTTCGGGCGGCATCATCAGCATCATCAGCACGGCTCCTGCGGGCGGAACCGGCGGCAGTTCGAGCACGGCGGCCAACCCTTGCCTGGGCCCCAACCCACCCTCGAATTGCCACATGGTGCCCTCTGGTCCCGCCTGCGGCGACGGGAAGCTCAATCAGCCATCCGAAGAATGCGACGACAACAACAGCGTTCCTGGCGATGGGTGCAACGGGATCTGCAAGGTCGAGCCGAATTTCACCTGCCCCACACCCGGTCAGCCCTGCATCCCCACCTTCAAGTGCGGCAACGGCAAGATCGAACCTGGCGAGGTGTGCGACGACGGCAACACGCTTGCGAACGATGGCTGCAGTGCAGACTGCACGGTGCAAAGCGCGAGCTACATCTGTCCCACGCCCGGCCAACCCTGCACGCGGGTCGACTTCTGCGGGGACAAGCGCGTGAAGGGCGACGAGAACTGCGACGACGGAAACACCGTGGCCGGCGATGGCTGCGACTCCAACTGCCACCAGGAAATCGGCTGGGTTTGCCTGGTTCCTGGCAGTCCCTGCAAACGTGTCAATGTCTGCGGGGACGGGATCCAGAGCGCCGGCGAGCAATGCGACGATGGCAACACCAAGGGCGGCGACGGTTGTTCGGCCGATTGCAAGTCCATGGAGTCGGGCTTCCAATGTCCCACGCCAGGCAAGCCCTGCCTGGACATGAACAAGTGTGGCGACGGAATCGTCACCGGTACTGAAACCTGCGACGACGCCAACACCGATCCCACCGACGGGTGCGACAACTGCCAGATCAAGAAGGGCTATGCCTGCCCATTCCCTGGCGCCAAGTGTATTGCCAAGTGCGGTGACGGCATTCTGCTCTTGAACGAACGCTGCGATGACGGCAACACCAAGGACGGCGACGGCTGTTCCAGCACCTGTCAGTGGGAGCCGGGCTGGGCTTGCACGGGCACCCCGCCCAACTACACCTGCCACAAGACCACCTGTGGCGACAAAGTCAAAGAAGGCACGGAAAGCTGCGACGACGGCAACAACAACTTGGGCGACGGTTGCACGCCGCTTTGCACGCTCGAGCCGGATTGCAGCGGTGGCGCCTGCAAGTCGACCTGCGGCGACGGCATCGTACTCGCCAACTTGGGCGAAGACTGCGACGACGGCAATGCCATCAGTGGGGACGGCTGTTCCTCGACCTGCAAGGTTGAACCTGGCTACCAGTGCAAGCAACCGCCTTTGGCAGATACCATGCTCGTTCCGGTGGTGTATCGCGACTTCAAGTTCCACAATCCCGTCGATTTCGAGGGAGGGGTCATGGGTTCAAACAGTCCCTTCCAGGGCATGGTCAACCCGACTCTCGACGCCACGACCGGCAAGCCCGTCTATTCGGGCATCGGCGGCAACGCCCATGTGTTGAGCGCCGCCACATTCAGTCAGTGGTACACAGACGTAGCCGGGGTCAACCATTCAACCCCGACCACGATGACACTTTGGAATAATGGCAAGGGCGACTACGTCAACCGATACGGTGCCAACGGCGAGCAGTTCAACATAACCGAGACCGCCTACTATTGCGGCAACGTGGGATCTGAGCTCTTGGATCCGAACGGCATTCCTATCCCCTGCACGTCGAAGTACGCGAACGGAACCGACGACTGTTCCATAAAGATGGCGGCCGGAGAGACACTGCTCAAGTGCTACACCGCCAATGGCTCCTACAGTGCCACGTTCATCGTGTCCAAGGTCGACGGCAATCCGCTCTTCTTCCCGGTCGATGGCGACACCTTCACGCCGGCGTCCGAACTGACGGCCGCAACCATTCCACCCTACTACGACAAGCAGGCGACCTGGCCCTACGACCTGGATGCCGCCGGCAACAAACGCCTGCACAACTTCAGCTTCACCAGCGAAGTCCGCTATTGGTTCCTCTACGACAAGACCAAGACCTACACCCTCGACTTCGTTGGAGACGACGATGTGTGGGTCTTCATTAACCGGAAACTCGCTGTGGATCTCGGCAGCATTCATACTCCGGTCATTGGCACTGTCGTCATCGGCGCCACTGGCAACGGCAACACGACCGTCACCCAAACATTGCCCACTCCTGTGCCTGCCCCCATTCAATCGACTGCCACCCTTGGTTTGCAGAACGGCCAAGTCTACGAGATCGCCGTCTTCCAAGCCGAACGCCAGACCACCGGCTCGTCGTACAAGCTCACCTTGAGCGGGTTCAATGCCTCGGCCAGTGTCTGCGGACCAATCTGTGGCGATGGCGTTCTGTCGCCCGGGGAACAGTGCGACGACGGAACCAACGCCGGCGGCTATGGCCAATGCGGCCCTGGCTGCGTGCGCGGACCCTACTGCGGAGACGGCGTTGTCAATGGGCCTGAAGCATGCGACGACGGCAAGAACGTGAGTGCCTACGGCTCGACTGGCTGTGCCCCTGGCTGCCAGACGCCGGCGCGTTGCGGAGACAAACTCGTGCAATTCGCCTTTGGCGAAACCTGCGACGATGGCGTCAATGACGGAACCTACGGCAGTTGCAGTTCCACCTGCCAGGCCGGCCCGCGCTGTGGCGATGGCGTCGTCAATGGTGGGGCCGGTGTCGAGGAATGCGACGACGGCATCAATGACGGCACCTACAACAATTGCGCCCCTGGCTGCAAGAAGGGGCCGCGCTGTGGTGACGGCGTTCTGGCCACGGATTTCGGCGAAGAATGTGACGACGGCAACACCGTCGCTGGCGACGGCTGCAGCCCCAACTGCCGCAACGAAGGCATCTGTGGAGATGCTGTCGTCAATGCCGCCACCGGTGAAGAGTGCGACGACGGCGTCAACGACGGTGGCTACGGCGAATGCGGCCCCGGCTGCAAGTTCGGCCCCCGCTGTGGCGATGGCGTGAGGCAACAGCCTCAAGAGCAGTGTGATGACGGGACCAACAAGGGCGGCTACGGCGAATGTGCCCCAGGGTGCGTGCTGGGGCCCCACTGCGGGGACGGCCAGCTACAGCCGGGCTACGAGGAATGCGACGATGGCAACAACGTCGACAACGACGGTTGCAGCGCAGCCTGCAAGGCCGAAGCCTGGCAGCAGCAGTAGCTACGGCCTGTCGGGTAATTGCAGGCCGCCCGCAGGGCCGGCCCGCTGGTCGCTCACGCTACCGCNNCTACCGCTACCGCTCACGCGCACGCAGGCCGACCTGCGGCACGAGCCCCGAATTCCTCAACCGGCGGTAGTGACTACGGATACTGCCCGTCGACGATCCCGTTGATGTACTTCTCGATGTTGGTGTAGCCGGTCTTGTCGAAGTCGCCGGTGGCATCGGAGGGGTCGTTCGGGTTCAGGCCATACTTGGTTTCCCAGGCGTCGGGCATACCGTCCTTGTCGGTGTCCACGGGCGCAGTCCCGCCCGCCAGGGTCCCGTAGCCGCTGTTGCCCAGACCCGTGGCGGTCTGGTTTGTCCACAGCTGGCCTGATTTCCCCAGCGATTTCGCATCGGCGACGACCAAGGCATCGACCTGATCGCGGTGCAAAGAGCAGCCGGCGCTGGCCAGGACCGTGGTGTAGGTGTCCGCCGCGCTCTTGGTCGGCAGGCTCGCGGTGTCGGTGGAGTTCGCCTTCGTCGCCTTGGTCGTGCCGCCCGGAGAGCCTGCGTCGGTCCCGTTCAGTGTGCCGTCCTTGTTGGTGTCCGCGAGATTGCCGCTCACGTAGAAAGTCTGGCCGGCATTCAGCTGGTAGAAGTAGTTGCCTACGCTGTTGGTCGACGGGCCTGCGATGAAGTAGTTGTTGATGAGGTCGTGCCAGAACACGCCGCTGGTGTCCCCGGCACAGTAGGCGTACTGGTAGTTGTAGACCACGTTGTTGACGAACTGGGTGTTGCACTTGGCCAGGGGCATGCGACCGTGAGCGTTGGCCCACAGGTTGCCGTACCAGGTGAAGAATCCCCCGGTCTGCTCGGTGTGCGCACCAAACTGCTGCCCGGTTGGGTTCGCGTTGATGGAATTCTGCACGGTGATGTTGGTCATGGTGGACTTGCTGTTCGACGCGTCGATGTTGTTCCACTGCGCGAACTCGATCGAGATGTGATCGAAGATCAGGTTGCTGGCATCGAGCAGGTTGATCCCGCTCTTCGAACTGTCGGAGTCGAGCAGGCCCTGGCGGAAGCGGAAGTAGCGCGTGATCACGTTTGTCGAGGCGTTGTACGAGACCTCTCCCGCCATGACACCGACGCCGTCGCCAGGCGCCGTCTGACCCGCGATGGTCAGGTTGCTCTTGACCGACACAGGCGACTTGAGAACGATATAGCCACCGACGTCGAAGACCACGATGCGGTTGTCCGCACTGACGGCGTCGCGGAAGGATCCGGTGCCGCTGTCGTCCAAACTGGTGACGTGATAGACGGCATAGCCTCGCCCGCCAGTCGCGTTCTTGCCAAAGCCGAGCGCGCCGGGAAATGCCACGGCCGGGCCGGACGGAATGGAGGAGCCCCCTGAGCCGGCTTTCGCACCTCCGGTGCTGCCCGTCGCGCCACCGCTAGCCGTCGTACCGCCCTTGGCACCGCCGGTGCCGCCCGCCGCGCCCCCGGAAGCAATCGTGCCGCCTTTGGCGCCGCCTGTGCCGACCGTCGCACCGCCACTGCTGACGGTCGCTCCGCCAGAAGTAGTCGTGCCGCCCGCCGTACCGCCGGTTGCACTCTTCGTGCCGCCCGCCGCACCGCCGGTCCCTCCCTTGCCTCCGGCCGCCCCGCCGGGTCCAATCGCGCCGCCCGTGGATCCACCCGTGTCTGCCACTCCGCCTGTGTCAATCACGCCGCCTGGGGCAGCGCTGCCGCCGGGACCGATGGTGTTGCCGCCAGTCGTCCCGCCGAGGACGATCGCTCCGCCAGTCGCGCCACCACCGCTGGGGCTACCGCCGCTCACCACGGTACCGCCGTTGCCCGAACGCCCGGCGCTTCCCGGATTGGAGCTGACGTTGCCTCCGGTGCCTGGCGCTGAACTTCCGCCTGCCGCGCCTGCGCTGCCTTGGGGTGCACCGGCACCCGAGCAAGCGCCAGCAATGGCGATGCCCAAAACCGTGATGGCCCGAAGGACTTGGCTGTTTCTCATGGTGCTGCCTTTCCTCATTCTATGACAGGGTCGCTCTACCAGGTCGGCGGGTCTACCCAAACTTGAAAAAATGCCGCGCGCGGAGCTGCTGTCCGCCTGCGGTACGATGCGCCATTCCTTCGCTCCTGCTGGCCTTGCGCGTTGAAACGCCCGTGGCGACGGCATCTTGGAAGACGGCCCGCCTGTGCCCAGGTGCTGCTAGTCTCCTTGCTCCACCGGCATCCAACGGAAACTCATGGCCAAACAAACCGCACTCATCACAGGCGCTTCGGCTGGGTTGGGGCGCGAGTACGCCCGGCTCTTTGCCAAGGATGGGCACGACCTGGTGCTGGTGGCTCGACGGCGCGAGCGCCTCGATGAACTGGCGCGCGAGCTGGCGGCGGCGCAGGGAACCACCTGCATGGTCATCGCGGCGGATCTGGCGGCTCCTAGTGCCGGTCAGCAGGTAGCCGACCAAGTCCAGTCTGCGGGCCGCAGCATCGATTTCCTGGTCAACAACGCCGGATTCGGCAGGCGCGGACCGTTCGCCCAGTCGGACGTCCGGCTGCAACTCGAGATGATCGACGTCAACATGCGAGCGCTGGTCGAGCTAACCCGCCTGTTTCTGCCCGGCATGTTGGAGCGCAAGCAAGGACGCGTCCTCAACATCGCCTCGATTGCCGGGTTCGTGCCCGGACCGTTCATGGCGACCTACTACGCCAGCAAGGCTTTCGTGGTCAGCTTCACCGAGGCGCTGGCGAGCGAGCTTCACGGCACCGGCGTCACGGCAACCGCGAGCTGCCCCGGGCCCACGGCAACCGAGTTCGCCGACGTCGCGGGCAGCGGCAAGTCCAACTTGTTCAGGCGTCCCGTGGCCGACGCGGCCTCGGTGGCCCGCCACGGTTACCGCGCCATGCTGGCCGGCACCGTGGTGGCCATCCCAGGACTGAAGAACAAACTCAGCGTGCAATCGGTGCGCATCGCCCCGCGCGCCGTGGTGCGCGCCATAGCTGCCAAACTGAACAGCGTTGAGACGACGTAGCCGGTCGAGGCGGTCAGACCCGCCAGTGACGAATCTTTCGTGACAGAATCGCACAGTCAACTTAAACTAACGGCCTCTCGCCTTATGTAATGAGGGGGTCCGCTGCTGACTGTGGGTATACCCGCGTGAACAGACTGAGAACACAGACCGCGGGGAGTAAGCCCCAAGATTCCGGGCGAATGCGCAAAACCCGTGGAGGCGCCCCCGTGGCCCGTCGCGAGCAAGGCGGTTCATTTCCCATTGTGGGCATAGGCGCTTCTGCCGGGGGCCTGGAAGCCATCGAGCAGTTCTTGCGCCACTTGCCCGAGGGAAGTGGCATGGCCTTCGTGGTGGTCCAGCACATGGATCCCACCCACAAGGGAATGATGGTGGAGTTGCTCCAGCGGGCCACCGCCATGAAGGTCGTCCAGGTCAAGGACCGCCTGAGGGTCGAGCCGGATCGTGTCTACGTGATCCCGCCCAACTACGACATGTCGATCTTGCACGGGGTGCTGCACTTGCTGGCACCGGTGGCGCCGCGCGGGCTGCGCCTGCCCATCGATTTCTTCTTGCGCGCGCTGGCCGACGACCAGCGCGACGGGAGCATCGGCGTGATCCTGTCGGGCATGGGCTCGGACGGCACCCTGGGTGTGAGGGCCATCAAGGAGCACGCCGGGGCGGTCTTCGTGCAGGCGCCGGCCTCGGCCAAGTTCGACGCCATGCCTCGCAGCGTGATCGACGCCGGGTTGGCCGACGTGGTGGCGCCGGTCGAGGAACTGGCCGACAAGATCGTCGCCTATCTCGCGCACGGGCCGCTGGTCAAACTGCGCGACCAGCCGCTGGCGGGCAAGACCCAGAGTGCCATCGAGAAGGTGTGCGTGCTTCTGCGCAGCCAGACCGGCCACGATTTTTCGCTGTACAAGCGCAGTACCGTGTACCGCCGCATCGAGCGACGCATAGGCCTGCACCAGATCGACGGCATCGCGGACTACGTCCGCTATTTGCAGGAAAACCCGCAGGAGACCCAGCTTCTTTTCAAAGAGCTGTTGATCGGCGTGACCATTTTCTTCCGCGATCCGGCGGCCTGGGAGTGTCTGCGCAAGAAGGTCATCCCGGCAATCCTGGCAGCACATCCTGCCGGCGGGGCGCTGCGCGCGTGGGTGCCGGGATGCTCGACCGGGGAGGAAGCCTACTCTCTGGCCATGATCTTCAAAGAGGCGATGGCCGAGCAGAAGCCCACCCGCGGCTTTGCACTCCAGGTTTTCGCTACCGATCTGGACAAAGACGCCATCGACCGGGCCCGCCAGGGGGTCTATCCGGCCAACATCGCCAACGACTTGTCGGCGGAACGTCTGCGACGCTTCTTCGTGCAAGACGAACACGGCTATCAGGTGAGCAAAGAGATTCGCGAGATGGTGATCTTCGCCCCGCAGAACCTCATCATGGACCCGCCCTTCACCCGGCTCGACATTCTGAGCTGCCGTAACCTTCTCATCTATCTGGCGCCTGAGCTGCAGAGGAAACTGCTGCCGCTCTTTCACTACAGCCTGAATCCCGGCGGGGTTCTGTTGCTTGGCAGTGCGGAGACCATCGGCACGGCCACGGACCTGTTTGCCCCGCTGGACGGCAAGACGCGGATCTTTCGGCGGCTGGACAGCACTCTGCGGACCGAGCCGGTCGTTTTTCCCGGCTCGGGCTTCCTTGCGCGTCCGCGTGAGGCATCGTTGGTCGAGACCGGCGCGCACAAAGCTGCGCCCAACTTCCAGACGCTGGCCGAGCAGCTTCTCTTGCAGCGCTATGTGCCGGCCGCTGTGCTGACCAATGACAAGGGCGACATCCTTTTCATCAGTGGCCGCACCGGCAAGTACCTGGAGCCGGCGGCGGGCAAGGCCAACTGGAACATCTACGCCATGGCTCGCGAGGGGCTGCGCTATGAGCTGGGCTCGGCTTTCCAAAAGGCGCTGCGCGAGAAGCGCACCATCACCCAGGCCGGCGCCAAGGTGGGAAGCAACGGCGGGGTGCAAGCGGTGGATATCGTAATCGAGCCAATCCAGGAGCCGGAGGCGTTGCGGGGCACGGTCATGGTCATGTTCACGGACGTGGCGCTTCCCGCTGCCAAAGCGCAGGGCAAGGGCAAGCCAGGCGCGCCCGCCCCAGCCGCGCTGGCCCGCAGGGAGCTGGAGCTGCGCCAGGCGCGCGACGAGCTGCAGGCGACGCGTCAGCAAATGCAGACCTCGCAGGAAGAAATCAAATCGGCCAATGAGGAGCTGCAATCCACCAACGAGGAACTGCAAAGCACCAACGAGGAGCTGACAACGTCCAAGGAAGAGATGCAGTCCATGAATGAGGAACTGCAGACGCTCAATAACGAGCTGCAATCCAAAGTGGACGAACTGTCGCGCACCAGCAACGACATGAAGAACCTGCTGGACAGTACGGACATCGCGACCTTGTTCCTGGACGATGCGCTGACTGTGCGGCGCTTCACCCCTCAGGTGCTCAAGATCATCAAGCTCATCCCCGGCGACGTGGGCCGGCCGCTCACCGACCTGGCCTCGGACCTGGTCTACCCGGCGCTCGCCGAAGATGCGCGCGAAGTGCTACGTAGCCTGGTCTTCAACGAGCAATCGATTGCAGCCAGCGACGGGCGCTGGTTCTCGGTGCGCATCATGCCCTACCGCACGCTCGACAACCGCATCGATGGCGTGGTGATCACTTTCGTCGACATCACCGTCGCCAAGACGCTGGAGGCGAAGCTGCGAGCGACGCAGTCGGGGGCAAGCGGATGAAAAGGCGGGAGGGCACCTACACTGCGAAATTGCGCGCCCGGGCGGAGGACCGGCTGCTGGTGAAATCGGGCAGAGCAGCGGCCGAAGGCCACGATACGCTGGAGGCGTCGCAGCGTCTCGTGCACGAGCTGCAGGTTCATCAGATTGAGCTTGAGCTGCAGAACGAGGAACTGCAGGGGGCGCGGGCGGAATTGGAGGCGGGGTTGGCACGTTACTCCGACCTCTACGACTTCGCGCCCATCGGCTACCTGACGCTCGATAGCAGCGGTGAGATTCACAGAGCGAATCTCACCGGGGCGCGCCTGCTGGGACGGGAGCGCGCCCGGCTGGCCGGAATGCGCTTCGGCGTCTTGGTCTCCCCCGAGTCTCGCCCCGTCTTCAACACTCTCCTCAAAGAGGTCTTCGAGAGTCAGACCAAACGAGCTTGTGATCTGGAACTTTGGCCGGAGCAGAGCGCCCCCCTCTGGGTGCACATGGAGACCGCCGTTTGCGACGAAGGTGGCAATCAGTGCCGCGCGGTATTGCTCGACATCACCGAGCGCAAGCTGGCCGAAAGGCTCCGGCAAGAAACCGAGGGGAGAATCAGGGCCATCTACGATCACCTGCCGAACCCCACCTTCGTTTGGCAGCATCGTGCGACAGGGTTCGTGCTCACCGCGTTCAACGACGCCGCCCACGCCGCGACCAACGGCGCGATGTCCAATCTCCTCGGTCGAAGTGCGGCCGAGTTCCCCTACGGCATTCCCGATCTCGTGCTGGACCTCGGGCGCTGTTTCGAGCAACGGGTGTCGGTCAGGCGAGAACTCGATTTCGTCTCTCCGGTTTCGCAAACCCGGGGACGGCTGCTGGCCAGCTACGGTTTCGTCCCGCCCGACCTGGTGCTGCTGCAAACCGAGGACGTGACCGAGCAACGGCAGAACGAGGACCAACTCCGGGCCGCGCAGCGGATGGACGCCATTGGCCGCCTCGCGGGCGGAATCGCCCATGACTTCAACAACCTGCTCACCGTCGTCATCAACCACGCGGACTTCGCCATGGAGGAGGCTGGGGAAAGCGCCCCTGTGCGGACCGACCTTATCGAGATCCGCAAGGCCGCCGATCGCGCCGCCGATCTCACCCGGCAGCTCCTCGCCTTCGGCCGCAAGCAGGTGCTGAAGCCTCAGGTCCTCGACCTCAGCAAAATCGTCGGCGGAATGGAAGAGATGTTGCGCAGGCTGCTGGGCGAGGACGTCGAAGTCTCGGTCTTGCTCGCCCCGGGGCTCGCCAAAGTGATGGCCGATCCGGGCCAGGTCGAGCAGGTGGTGATGAACCTCGCCGTGAACGCGCGCGACGCCATGCCAAAAGGCGGGAAGCTCACCATCGAGACGGTCTGTGTCGAGTTGGACGAGGCGTACTCGAGCCAGCACACGCAGGTGAAGCCAGGGCCGCACGTAATGTTGTCGGTGACTGACACCGGCTGCGGCATGGACGAGACGACATGCGCGCAGATCTTCGAACCGTTCTTCACGACCAAGCGGACCGGCAAGGGAACCGGGCTCGGTCTTGCGACGGTGTACGGTATCGTGCAACAAAGCGGCGGCAGCATCTGGGTCGAGAGCGAGCCAGGCAAAGGGACGACCTTCGAAGTGTATTTCCCGCGCGAGCTGTCGGCCAACGAGACCGCCGGGCGAGCACCGCCGCTCACCGCCCGCGTCGCTGGTAGCGAGACCATCCTGGTGGTCGAGGACGAGGAGACCGTGCGCAACCTGGCCAGGCGAATCCTCGGCAGGGCGGGCTACACGGTGCTGGCAGCCGCCAGCGGCAGCGAGGCGCTGCTCGTCTGTGAGCGACACCCGGGAGCCGTGCATCTCATGTTGACCGACATCGTCATGCCGCAGATGAACGGCAAGGATCTGGCCGAGCGCCTGGTCAAGCTGTACCCCACCCTGCGGGTTGTCTACATGTCGGGATACACCGACGATGCCATCGGCCGCGTGCTGGACCCCGGGACGCACTTCATTGCGAAGCCGTTCAACGCTGCCGACCTCACTCGCATGGTGCGCGAGGTCCTCGACGAAACGCCGCCTGACCAGCCGAGCAGTGGATCGAGCTTGCCCAGCCAGGAGATCAGATGAAAAAGCGGGATCTCACCGAAACCGCGACTCTGCGCGCACGAGCTGAGGGCCGGCTGAAGGAGAAAGCGGGCCGCTCGCGGGCCGCCAAACGCAAGACCGCGGAAGAGTCGCAGCGTCTGGTCCACGAGCTGCAGGTTCAACAGATCGAGCTGGAATTGCAGAACGAGGAATTGCAGGCATCGCGGGCAGAACTGGAAGCTGGGTTGGAACGCTACTCTGACCTCTACGACTTTGCGCCAATCGGCTACTTGACACTCGACGGCGACGGGGCGATCCAGAAGGTGAATCTCCCCGCAGCACGCTTACTGGGTCTGGAGCGCGCTCACCTGGTCGGGGCGCGCTTCTGCCTGTTCATCTCCCCTGAGTATCGCCCCGCCTTCAACGCCTTGCTCGAAAAGGTGTTCGAGAGCCAGGCCAAACAAGTCTGCGATCTGACCATCGGTCCAGAGAAGAGCGCGCCACTGTGGGTGCACATCGAGGCGGTCGCCTCCGATGACGGCGGCCGTGAGTGCCGCGCCATATTGACCGATGTGACCGAGCGTCGGCGCATTGAAGAGTCCCTGCGTTTTCGTATCTCGCTGCTCGACTATGCAGCCGGCCACTCGCTGGAAGAACTGCTGCAAGAGACGCTGGACATCGTCGGAAAGCTGACCGACAGCCCGATTGGGTTCTATCATTTCGTCGAGCCCGACCAGAACACGCTTCGGCTGGCGGCCTGGTCCAGGCGAACCGTCAAGGAGTTCGGCTCGGCCAAAGGCCAGGGCGACCTCTACCCCATCGCCCAAGCCGGTGTCTGGGCGGACTGCGCGCGCCAGCGCTGGCCGGTCATCCACAACGACTACGCCTCGCTCCCCAGTCACAAGGGACTTCCCGAGGGACACGCCCCCATCACGCGCGAGCTGGTCGTGCCCATCATCCGCTCGGACCTCATCGTGGCCATGGTTGGGGTTGGCAACAAGCCTAGCGACTACACAGCCAGCGACGTCCAGATCGTCGCGCACCTGGCTGATGTGGCCTGGACCATCATCGAGCGCAAGCGCGCGGAACAGGCACGTCAGCAAAGCGACGCGCGCTATCACGAGGCGGCTGAGGCGTTGGCCGAGTCGGATCGCAACAAGAACCACTTTCTGGCCGTGCTCTCGCACGAGTTGCGCAATCCGCTCGCGCCCATCACCAACAGCCTCTACATCCTCGACCACGCGGTTCCCGGCGGCGAACAGGCCCGGCGCGCGCAGGCGGTGATCGCCCGACAAGTCGGACAGCTTGCTCGCTTGGTCGACGACCTGCTCGACGCGACAAGGATCTCGCGCAACAAGCTCACGTTGCAGCGGCGGCGATTGGAACTCAACGAACTGGTGCGGCGTGCAATGGATGATCATCGCCCCCAGTTCGACAAGAACGAGGTGCACATCGAGTTTGTTCCCGCGCCCGAGCCCGTGTTTGTCAGCGGGGACGAAAACCGGCTGGCCCAGATCGTTGGCAATCTGCTGCAGAATTCAGTCAAGTTCACCGGGCCGGGCGGCCGCACGCGCGTTTCCGCGTCGGTGGACCGCGAAAGCAAGCGGGCCGTGCTTCGTGTGGCCGACACCGGCGTGGGCATGGGCCAGGAGATGCTGGCGCGTCTCTTCCAGCCGTTCGCGCAGGCTGATGCCACGCTCGATCGCAGCAAGGGCGGCTTGGGCCTCGGGCTGGCCCTGGTAAAGGCGCTGGTCGAACTCCACCAAGGCACGATCAGCGCGCACAGTGCTGGGCTAGGCCAAGGGGCAGAGTTCGTCGTGCGCCTCCCGCTCGCGACGGAGGAGGCCGCGTCCGTCGGGCATGGACGCGCCCGCACTCCGGCCTCCAGCGGCCGCCGGCGCGTGCTCATCATCGAGGACAACATCGACGCGGCCGACAGCCTGCGCGAGGCGCTCGAGTTCGGCGGGCATGAGGTCGAGGTCGCCTACAATGGACCCGCTGGCATCGCCAAGGCCCGCAAGTACCGGCCCGAGGTTGTCTTCTGCGACATCGGACTTCCCGGCATGGACGGGTTCGAGGTTGCGCGTGCCTTCCGGGCTGACAACGCCCTCGGCGGCGCCTACCTCGTGGCGCTGAGCGGATACGCCCAGCCCGAAGACGTGCTACGAGCGTCGGAGGCCGGGTTCGATCAACATCTGGCCAAACCGCCAAGCTTGGAGCGTCTGGAACAAACCCTGGCGCAGGCGCCCGTGGCGGAAACTGCGCCGGAACCGAGGAGCGAGTCCCGGCCCGACGAACAGACGCCAGGACCGGTCGTGAATTGATCTCTCGCAGGATCGCGCTCAGCTGAACGCTATGGCGCCGGAAGTACGCTGCTGATCGCTGTAGGGGTGGCTCTCCACCACACGCAGGCGTGCGCGGGTGAGCCGCTCGATGTCGCGCAAGAAGGTGCGCTCGCTGGGGTCGCAGAAAGACAACGCGATCCCGGCGGCGCCGGCGCGCCCGGTGCGGCCGATGCGGTGCACGTAGCTCTCCGGCTCGTTGGGTAGCTCGAAGTTGATCACGTGGGTGATCCCGTCCACGTCGATCCCGCGCGACGCGATGTCGGTGGCCACCAGCACGCGCACGTTGCCCTTCTTGAAGCCGGCCAGGGCGCGCTCGCGCGCCGACTGGCTCTTGTTGCCGTGGATGGCCTCGGTGCACACTCCGCCCCGATTGAGATGCTCGGCCACGCGGTTGGCGCCGTGCTTGGTGCGGGTGAAGACCAGCACGCGGGCCATGGCCCGATCGCGCAGCACCTCGGCCAGCAGGTTGCGCTTGTTGTTGGTTTGCACGTGCAGCACCCACTGGCTGACCTTTTCGGCCGTGCTGGCCGTGGGCGTGACCGAGACCGTCGCTGGGTTGTGCAACATGCCGCTGGCCAACGCCACGATGTCAGGAGGCAAGGTGGCCGAAAAGAGCATGGTCTGGCGCTGCCGCGGCACTGCGGCCACGATACGGCGGATGGGCTGGATGAAACCCATGTCCAGCATGCGATCGCCCTCGTCGAGCACCAGCGCCTCGACGCCATCCAGCCGCACATGTCCCTGCTGCATGAGATCGAGCAGGCGACCGGGAGTGGCCACCAGAATCTCGGCCCCGCGCCGGATGCCGTCCACTTGCGGCTTCTGACCGACGCCGCCAAACACCACCACGTGGCGCAGCGGAAGATGGCGGCCGTAGGTGGCAAAGCTTTCGCCGATCTGGGAGGCCAGCTCGCGCGTGGGCGCCAGCACCAGGGCGCGTGGTCCGCGCAGACCCTCGCGCCGTGCAGTGCCGGCCAGGCGGGTCAGGATGGGAATGGCAAAGGCCGCAGTCTTGCCGGTGCCGGTCTGCGCGCAGCCGAGTAGATCGCGGCCGGCCAGAAGCAGCGGAATGGCCTGCGCCTGGATGGGCGTGGGCACGCTGTAGCCCTCGGTGTGAAGCGCACGCCGAATGGGTTCGATGATCTCGAGTTGGGAAAAGGAGCTGATGGTATTCATTTTTCTCTCGGTTGTCCCCGAGAGACGCCATCCGAGCCTGCCTTTTCGCGCAACGATCCGAGACGACCACTTCGAGGTTGGTTACTAACTACGCCAGTAGTGATGCGGGCAAGAACCCATGAAGTCAAGGAATCATCTGTGCTTTCCGCGTGCAACCTGCTCAGTACGTCCGCACCCGCAAGCCGCCGCCAAAGCTGGCCACCCACACTTCGCCGGCTTTGTAGGGATTGAAGAAGACACGCATCGGGTGCGCAAAGGGATAGTCCGGATCCGCAACGAACGTGGGGGATGCGGCCGAGAGATTGCTGGTGCTCCACAGTCCGTTGGTCTCGGTGGTCATGAACATGTGGTTGGGATTGCCTGGGTCGATGGTGCAGGATTCCACGTTGTAGTCTTCAGTGTCGCCCTGCCAAAGGTGCGTCCAGTGCTGACCGCGATCGGTGGTTCGATACAGCCCATTGGCGCCCGTGGGCCCCACCCCGCCAAACTGCTGGAACACGCCGACGTACCAGGTCTGTTGCGCAGAATCGTTGGGGTCGATGACGATGTCTTTGGTCCAGTAGTGCATGTTGGAGTCGGAGCGATCGATCCAGGTCGTCCCGCCGTCGCTGCTCACGAACACGCCCGAAGAATCCGTGAACGCGGTGGTGCGCCGCCCAGAATAGGTGGCCACCAACGTACCGTCCTTGAGCACCACGATGTTGTAGGGATGGCCTTGGGTGCGCGCTGGGTTCGTGAGTTTGCTCCAGGTCGCCGCTGCTCCTTGGTCGAGCTGGCTGGTGTGAAAAATGCCTCCTTGCGTGCTGTGGACCACGCTGGCGTACATGCTCTTGCCGTCGCTGGGATCGATGGCCAAAAAGATCACCGGGTGTCCAAAACTATGCACCGTCGTCCAGTGGGCGCCGCCGTCTGTCGACTGCATGATGGCCCCACTGCCGCTGTCCAGAGTCGCGTCGGTAAGCCGATAGCTCATGTACATGTCATGCACCGACGATGTGGCCGCGTACATCACTCCCGAGGTGGGATGCAGCACCGTCTGGTAAGTGGTGTTCAGGGTAAGACCATTGTTGGACTCGCGCATCCAATGCACGCCTGCATCTTTGGAGCGCACGCTCTTGATGTCGGTCAGTGAGCCGAAAATCGAACTGGCATCCGCCCAAGTCATCCACCAGCCCGAGGTCTGCTCCACGCCCGAGGTCCGGTAGGCTTTGCCCTTCGGCGTGGCCGCGCCTTGGGGATTCTCGTCGAGGGGATTGACGTAGGCCTGGTGCCAGTGCGCGCCGCCGTCGGAGGTCACGTGCACGAACCCCATGTCGGTCATGACGACGCTATTGGCGTTGGTCTTGAGCACGGCGAACCCTTCCGCGCACTCGCCGAAACCCCAATTCTCATCTCCGCCGCTGCCGGACCAACCCGTGGCGATATTGGCGTTGGCGGTAGTCTGAAAGACGTTCGACCAGTGCGCCCCGCCGTCAGTGGTCTTGCAGACGCTCGGTGCCCCGGTCCCCGTGTCGGAACCGGCCACGTAGGCGATAGTAATATCGTCTTTGGCCATACCGACGAACGCTGGGGCCTGGCCGGCCGGAAGATTCGCGGTGAGGTCCGTCCAGTTCGTGTCGCCCACATCCAGCCGATACACGCCGATGGAGGCGGACCCGTACAGCTCGCAGCCTGAAATGCCGGCCCATGCATCGCCCGAGCCCGCGGTGACAGCAAAGAAACGCGTGGTGGTCGCCGTCTTGGCCCCGGCGAACGACACAATCACTTCCCCACTCTTGATGCCGGCATGGGACTGCAAGGCGAAGCTGGCGCCGTTGTTGGTCGAGACCAGCAGACCGTCGTTGGTCCCCACATAGATTGTGGTGCCGTCCCAGAATGCTCCGCCCAGGATCACGCCAGCGCCGGAATCCGCGGCCGTGTAGACCGAGGCCAACGTGGCGCCACCATTACTTGAGAAATACAGGGTGCCATAGTCGCCCACCAGCAGGCGCTGCGTGCTCGTCGGATCCACTTCCAGGTAGAGCAAGTCCGTGCCGTTGCCGGCCGCGAGCTTGAAGCTCGTGCCCCCATTGGTCGAAGCGAACAGCGTGGGCGATTCAGAAACCGACGGGATCCCGTACAGCGTTGTCGCGGCGGAGGTGAAACGAATTTGGGCGTTGGCCCCGCCGCCCAGCGCACGAAAATCGATGGTCGTCCAGGTCGCGCCAAAGTCACTGGAATGAAAAACCGCACCCATGTCGGTCGACATGTAGATCTGCTGGTCGAAGGGGCTGATCTCGGGCACGAAAAGCGCACCACCGCCGCCCACGCCGCGCGATTGCCACGGCCCAGGCACACTGGTTCCCGTAGAGATTGCGGTGGTGCCGGTGGTTCCGCCGGTTGGCGCGGTACCACCGGTGCCAGAAGTTCCGCCGGTAGTTCCGTCTGTGGTTCCACCTGTTCCCGACGGTGAGCCACGTCTTGAGCATGAACTACAGGCAGAGGAGCCCAGACAACACGCCAAGACGACAAGGACGGAGAACCGATTCATGAGGAATCCCCCTTGCTGATGGTGTCACCATGAGAGACGTGAGCAAGCGGAATCGTTGCCCTGACCTTTATGGTCGCGCCGCGTTCTGGTGGCGCACCGCTCGGATGGCGTGATTGAGAATGGCGTGAGGCAAGACATGATACACTTCGCGCTTCGATGCGCCGGTAGTGCCGAGACCCCTGCTTTTCATGAAGGATGAATGCAATGCAAACTGGACGGATTGAAATGGCGAAACTTCGCTTTGGCATCATGGCCGCTTTCGGGCTGTGGTACGCGGCGGCCGTGAGTGTTGGCTGCGGCTCGAACAACAACGGCCAGGCTCCGTCGGGTGGCACGATCCACTCCACCACGGGTGGCGGCGCTGGCAACGGCGCAGCTGGCAGCGCAGGCAGCAGCGTGGTTGGGAGCGCAGGCAATGGTGCCGGTGGCAGCAGCACGTCTCCTTCGACTGGCGGCTCGACACAGTCGGGCGGGATCGGCGCGAGCGCGGGATCGGCTGCTGGCGGCACAAGTGCATCCGGTGGCTCGGCCACTGGCGGCGCAAGCGCAGCAGGCGGCTCAGCCACCGGCGGCGCAACTGCAGCAGGCGGTTCGGCTGCGGGCGGCGCAACCGTGGCCGGCGGCTCAGCAGCCGGTGGCACGAGTGCAGCAGGCGGCTCGGCTCCTGGCGGTGCCACCGTGGCCGGCGGCTCCCTTGCCGGCGGCGCAACCAAGACAGGCGGTGCCACCAGTGGCGGTGCCGGCGCCTCGGGCTCTGCAACCGGAGGTTCAGCCGCAGGCGGTAGCACAGGAGGCAGCCAAGGCGGGACCAGCAGCACGAGCGCAAGCAGCGGCGGATCCACGAGCACAGGGGCCTGCGCGCCTCGCGTGCTTTCGCTGAGTTCCAACGCGACTGGCTCGGCCGCAGACACGGCCTACTCACATGTCGAAGTCGACATGAAGACCGACTTGCCCATTGGAAACTCGGCGCGCACTGTCGAGTTCTGGGCTTACATCAAGACCACGGACTGGGTCGGTGAAAAAAATGAGGTCTACTATATCGGCCTAGCCACGGGAGCCACATCGGACTCGACATTCGGTCTCGACTTCGGCACTAACAACGTAACCGGGAGCACGAGCAATCACGCCACGCTGAACCCGTTCACCAATGGGCTCAACGACGACACGGGCGCTGATCTGGGAATCAACTCGTCGACCGCCCAGTGGGTGCACGTCGCAATGACCTGGGATCAAAAAGCGCTCGTGACCTATGTCAACGGTGTCGCCAAGATCACCGACAACGCAACGACGGCCATCCCGGCGCTCAACACCACCCAGGCGACCCTGTACATCGGTTGCAACCCCACCAACAAACCAGCACCGAACTGCTTCAATGGCGAATTTGCCGAATTCCGCGTGTGGAACGTGGCCCGCAGTGCGGCTGACATCCTGGCCAACTACAAAAAGCCGATGGTGGGCAACGAAGCCGGCTTGGTCGGTTACTGGAAGTTCGATGATGCTGCGACCGCCACCAGTGCGGCGGACTCCGTGACCACCACCGGTCATACTGCCCACAATGGCACTCTGACAGCCAAGGCGGCCGCGCAGAACCCGACCTTCGTCGCGCCGAGCCCAGCCGTGCCGATTACCTGTCCGTAAAAGACCGAGAAACAGGCGGAACCGCGTGAGTGCGCTGGTTCTGGAGGGCAAGGCGTTGCCCCAGTTGGTCGGGCGATACAGCCACCGTCGCTGAGGCGATTACAACCTCCGCCCCAGGTGATATCATGCGCCGCGATGGACTTTTGCGTGCGCCGAAACCTGGGGATGAACCGTGGCGAAACGTAGCGAGCGCGCCCCCAGGTCAGCGACCAAGACCCAGGTGACGAACGAAGCCGCCACGGAGACCAAGCAGTCGGGAGCCACCCTCGGGTTCGAGGCCAAGCTGTGGCTGACCGCCGACAAACTGCGCAACAACATGGACGCTGCGGAATACAAGCACGTCGTCCTCGGCCTCGTTTTCCTCAAGTACATCTCCGATACCTTCGACGAACACCACGCCAAGCTGGTCGCGGGCAAAGGTGACTACGCGGGTGCCAACCCCGAAGACAAGGACGAGTACAAAGCCGAGAACGTCTTCTGGGTGCCCAAGGAAGGCCGCTGGGCGCACCTGCAGGCCAGCGCCAAGCAGCCCACCATCGGCAAGGTGGTGGACGACGCCATGGTCGCCGTCGAGCGCGACAACCCGCGCCTCAAGGGCGTCCTGCCCAAAGAGTACGCCCGCCCCGGCCTCGACAAGCACCGCCTGGGCGAACTCATCGACCTCATCGGCACCATCGGCCTGGGCGACCGCGAAAACCGCGCCAAGGACATCCTGGGTCGCGTGTACGAATACTTCCTTACCCAGTTCGCCAGCGCCGAGGGCAAGAATGGTGGCCAGTTCTACACCCCGTCCTGCGTGGTGCGCTGCCTGGTCGCCATGCTCGCGCCCTACAAAGGCCGCATCTACGACCCTTGCTGCGGCTCCGGCGGCATGTTCGTGCAGTCGGAAAAGTTCGTCGAAGCCCACGGCGGCAAGCTGGGCGACATCAGCATCTACGGCCAGGAGAGCAACGCCACCACGCGCCGTCTGGCCGTGATGAACCTCGCCCTGCGCGGCATCGAAGCCGACTTCGGCCCCGAGCAAGCCGACACCTTCCGCCGCGACCTGCACCCCGACCTGCGCACCGACTACGTCCTGGCCAATCCGC
>PMLB01000248.1:27365-29828 GCA_003158735.1 Myxococcales bacterium
ATGCCCGGCCAGCTCTTCTACAGCACGCAGATCCCCGTGTGCCTGTGGTTCCTGGCCAAGAACAAGAACGATGGCAAGCGCCGTGACCGTCGCAAGCAGACCCTCTTTCTCGATGCCCGCAAGCTCGGCACGCTCATCGACCGCGTCCACCGCGAGCTGACCGATGCCGACCTAGATAAGATCGTAGGCACCTACCACGCATGGCGTGGGGACAAGGGCGCCGCCGAAGGCGGCGGTGGGCGTGTAGGGCGGGTAGGTCCCGCAGCCCCCGAAGGGGGAAAGGGCGCGGGCAAGTACAAAGACGTCGCTGGCTTCTGCAAGTCCGCTACCACCGCCGAAATCGCCACCCACGGCCACGTGCTCACCCCTGGCCGCTACGTCGGTGCCGAGGAAGTCGAAGACGACGGCGAGCCCTTCGGCGAGAAGATGGCGCGGCTGGTGGCAGAGTTGAGCGGGCAGTTCGCCGAGGGGGCGAAGCTGGAGAAGGCCATCAAGGCGAATTTGAAGGGGCTGGGCTATGGCGGATAGGGCGATGTCTTTGCGGTCACAAATTGTGACCTTGAGCGGAAGGAGCGATGTGAATGGCTGACAAGCTGCTTGTGCCAGCGGAGCGCATCGAACACGCCATCCTTGTTCTGCGCGGGCAGAAGGTGATGCTCGACAGTGAGCTGGCTGCGCTCTACGAAGTACCCGTCAAGGCGCTCAACCAAGCCGTCAAACGGAACCTGGACCGGTTTCCCGAGGATTTCATGTTCCGGCTCAACCAGGAGGAAGCGACATCTTTGCGGTCACAATCTGTGACCTCAAAGGC
Source organism: Myxococcales bacterium (assembly GCA_003158735.1). Taxonomy (GTDB): domain Bacteria; phylum Myxococcota_A; class Polyangia; order Fen-1088; family Fen-1088; genus Fen-1137. The sequence goes on from PMLB01000248.1 coordinate 28,177, forward strand.
CGGGCGCGGGGGCCGTCGCACCGAACCCTATGCCTTCACCGAACAAGGCGTTGCCATGCTTTCCAGCGTCCTGCACAGCCCGCGCGCCGTTCACGTGAATATCGAAATCATGCGGGCCTTCGTGCGCCTTCGGCAGATGTTGCAGCAAAACACTGAACTTGCCCGCAAACTGGCGGCCCTGGAAAGGAAGTACGACGGCCAATTCAAGATGGTCTTCGAGGCCATCCGCGATCTGATGACCCCCGCGCCCAAGGAGAAGCCCCGCATCGGCTTCCGCAAGGTGGGATCGTGATGACGAACCTGAAGGGGCTGGGATATGGCGGGTGAGTGGCGCGACATAACGCTTGGTGATTTCGTCAGCCTCCAACGAGGACACGACCTCACTGAGCCGGACCGCCGCCCTGGTAGCATCCCGGTCGTAGGTTCCGCTGGTCACAACGGCTTCCATGACACTGCCTTGTGTAAAGGCCCCGGCATCGTCGTAGGACGAAGTGGGGCATCCTTTGGCCAAGTCCATTTTTCACCGGTCGATTTCTGGCCACACAACACCGGGCTCTATGTCACCGATTTCAAAGGCAATGACCAGCGCTTCGCATTCTACTTTCTCAAGGCCCTCGATTTCGACCGCTACAACTCGGGGAGTGCGCAACCTTCGCTAAACCGCAATTTCATCTATCCCATCCCGGTTCGCATCCCCCCCGTCGCCGAGCAGAAAGCCATCGCGGCGGTGCTTGGGGCGCTGGACGACAAGATCGAGTTGAACCGGCGGATGAATGCGACCCTGGAGGCGATGGCGCGGGCACTGTTCCAGAGCTGGTTCGTGGATTTCGACCCCGTCCGCGCCAAACTCGACGGCGGCAAACCCGAGGGCCTCGACAAAGCCACCGCCGCCCTGTTCCCCGCCGCCTTCCAAGACTCTCCACTCGGCCCCATTCCGAAAGGATGGGAAGTGAGGCTACTCGGCGATGTGATTGAACTCGCCTACGGCAAGCCGTTAAGGGCCGAAGACCGAAAGGGCGGTTCAATATGCGTCTATGGGGCAAACGGTCCAGTGGGTTCGCACGATGAAAAGCTTGTCTCCGGGCCCGGTATCGTCGTCGGTCGAAAGGGCAATCCTGGCGTCGTTACATGGGCACACGGCGATTTCTATCCCATCGACACGACCTTCTATGTCGTGCCGACTGGAGATTGTCGGAGCCTCTACTTTCTATACTACGCGCTGTCGCTTCATGACCTCGCCAACCTCAGCGCTGACTCGGCGGTTCCGGGGCTGAACCGCAACCATGCCTACATGAGCAAACAGGTCATCCCGAAGCAACAGCTGCTCGAAGCCTTCGAGGCGCAAGTCTCGCCGCTCTTCGCGTCAACCCATGCCAACACGGAGCAATCCCGCACGCTCGCCACCCTCCGCGACACCCTGCTGCCCAAGCTACTGAGCGGAGAGTTGGCTGTCCACCCAGCCCTCGGGAATGTGAAATCGTGACCGTCCAAAGTCAGTTTCTTCTCTACACCGCACCGGACGGGGCGGTGAAGGTGGACGTGTTCTTCAGGGACGAGACCGTCTGGCTGACGCAGAAGGCGCTGGCCGCGCTGTTCGGGGTCAATGTGCCTGCCGTCAACAAGCACCTGAAGAACATCTTCGACTCCGGGGA
>PMLB01000243.1 GCA_003158735.1 Myxococcales bacterium
CGCTCCTTGGTGGCCGTCCTCAGCTCGTACTCCGGCACAAACACAAGCTCATGCTGCTTGCCCCAGTCCTTCAGGAGATCCTTGAATGCCTCGCGCACAACCGACTCCCGGTCGGTTCCCGACACCCTTCGCAGGTCAGAGAGTTGGTTTAGGTACGCCTGGATGAGCATTCCCGTCTCCTCGTGATTGGCTTGCGCAGACGCGTTGATGGGAATTCTTGCCTGTCACGGAACCTTTTCCACCCAACCCGAACGCGGTCTTCAGCGCGCCCGGCCAGCACCGTGAGAGGCATCCTGGCACCGTGTCGGTCTGCTGAGAACGTCCTTGCGAGCACAGGGGCAGTCTACCCGATCACGTCCTCGCCAGGATCGCCGATGGACGGTAACGTGACTTGCAACCGATTCGTCGATCGACATCGACAACAAGGCCGCCCATGCTCCCCATCATCACGTCGCCGCTCGACAGCGGCCGTGGCCGGCGTGATCACCTTCGGCCACGGCTTTCTGCAGCTGCCGCGGGACAACCACACCGTGTTCAGCGGCGGGGCGCAGCCCCGTCCGCTGCAACACGAGTACTACGTCTTGGGCGTCTCGGTGAACTCGGCGTCGATTACGTCGTCCTTGCCGCCTGTGCCCTTGCCGTCGCCGCCAGAGGGCGCGGCTCCGGCCTGCGCACCTTCGCTGCCACCGGCTGCCTTGTACAGCGACTCGGCCATCTTGTGCGATGCCTTCTCCAGACGCTCGAAAGCGCCCTTGAAGACCTCAGCGTCGGCGGCCTCGCGGTTCGACTCAAGCGTGCTCTTGGCGTCCTTGAGCGCATCCTCGAGCGGCTGGCGCTCGGATGACGGAATCTTTTCCTTGTTCTCGTCGAAGTGCTTCTGCACGCTGAACGACAGGCTTTCCAGACGATTGCGCGCCTCGATGGCCTCACGCCGCTTCTTGTCCTCGGCCTCGTGCTCCTGCGCCTGTTTGACCATTTTCTGGATGTCCGCCTCGGACAGGCCGGAGGACGACGTAATTGTAATGTTTTGCGCCTTGCCGGTCGCTTTGTCCTTGGCCGACGCGTTGACGATGCCATTGGCGTCGATGTCGAAGGTCACCTCGATCTGCGGTACGCCGCGTGGCGCGGGCAGGATGCCCTCCAACCCGAACTTGCCCAGCAGGCGGTTGTCGTTGGCCATGGGCCGCTCGCCCTGGAACACCTTGACCTCGACCGAAGTCTGGTTGTCAGCCGCGGTGGAGAAGGTCTCGGATTTCTTGGTGGGAATCGTGGTGTTGCGTGGGATGAGAACCGTCATCACGCTTCCCAGAGTCTCGATGCCCAGCGAGAGGGGCGTCACGTCGAGCAGGAGCATGTCCTTGACCTCGCCAGACAGCACGCCCGCCTGGACTGCCGCGCCCAGGGCCACGACCTCGTCGGGGTTCACGCCCTTGTGGGGTTCCTTGCCGAAGAAATCCTTTACCACCTGCTGCACGCGCGGGATGCGGGTGGATCCGCCCACCAGCACCACCTCGTTGATGTCCGAGGTCTTCTTGCCTGCGTCGGACAGCGCCTTCTTGGTCGGCTCGACCGTGCGCTGGATGAGATCCTCGATCATCTGTTCCAGTTTGGCGCGCGTCAGTCGGATCTGCAGGTGCTTGGGGCCGGCGGCATCCGCCGTCAGGAAGGGCAAATTGATTTCAGTTTCCATCACCTGGGACAATTCTATCTTCGCCTTTTCCGCTGCCTCGCGCAGGCGCTGCAGGACCATCTTGTCCTTGGACACGTCGATGCCCTGGTCCTTCCTGAACTCGGCGATCAGCCAATCCATGATGCGCACGTCGATGTCGTCGCCGCCCAGGTGTGTGTCGCCGTTGGTCGACACCACCTCGACTACGTTCTCGCCAACTTCCAGGATGGAAATGTCGAAAGTCCCGCCGCCGAAGTCGTACACGGCGATGAGCTCGTCCTTCTTCTTGTCCAGGCCGTAGGCCAGCGCCGCAGCGGTCGGTTCGTTGACGATGCGTTTGACTTCGAGCCCGGCGATGCGGCCCGCATCCTTGGTCGCCTGGCGTTGCGAGTCGTTGAAGTAGGCGGGAACGGTGATAACCGCGTCGACGATCTTCTCACCCAGGAAGTCCTCGGCCGCCTTCTTGAGCTTCTGCAGAATCTTGGCCGAAACTTCGGGTGGCGTGACCTTCTTGCCGCGTATCTCGAACACGACCTCGCCACTTGCGCCACGCGCGGTCTTGAACGGCACGCGGTGCTCGTCCTCGTCCGCCTCTTCGTAGCGGCGGCCCATGAAACGCTTGGCCGAGAAGACCGTATTCTCGGGATTGGTGATGGCCTGACGACGCGCGATCTGCCCAACCAGGACTTCGCCCTTGTCGTCCCACCCGACCACGGATGGGGTCAGACGAGCGCCCTCCTCGTTGGTAATGACCTTGGGTTCCTTGCCTTCCATGATGGCCACCACCGAGTTTGTGGTTCCGAGGTCGATTCCGATGATCTTGCCCATTTGCTTGTCCTTTTCGTGGGATAGAGGTCCGATTCGCGGTCGGGGCGTACAGTAAGCACCACCCTTTCACGCGTCAAGGAGCGGACGCATAGGCAAAGTAGGAATGTCCTCTTCGGCAGTTGTGAGTGGGGACGGGGCGATGCCAGACTGCGGGCCTTGAGTGGTTGCCAAGGAAATGTCTGCGCGCCGGTTGGAATCGGCGCATGCGGGATCAGGTGTATCATGAAGACATCTTGGACCGCACGCGCTCGGTTTCCATCGTCGTCCCCTGCTACAACGAAGCGGAATCGCTGCCCCACCTTCTGTCCAAGCTAGACGCCGCGGTCGCCGACCTGGCCTCACACGGCGTCGAGGCAGAGGTCATCCTGGTCGACGACGGCAGCCACGACGGGTCGCCGACGATTCTACGCGACGCGACCGGAACGCGCCCCTACCTGACCGCAATCGGGTTGGCGC
>PMLB01000385.1 GCA_003158735.1 Myxococcales bacterium
AAGCGGTCGCGCCAGGCGTTCGGCTTGGCAAAGGTGCGGCTCCACAGCTCGTCGGGCGTGGGGAAACCGGGCAGCACGCCCTCGCACCCGGTCTGCATATCGATGCCGTACACGCCCTGGCCGTTGCTTGCATAGGCAAACCGGATCGCCAGCTTGTCGGCGTAGTTCTTGGCTTGCCCCACGCCCTCGGTCAGTGCCTCATCCCAAGCCTTGGCCTCGACCACTGCCAGCTTGGTGTTGCGATAGACGAGCACATAGTCGGCCGTGAGCCCCTTGCCCCGCCGCCCGTGCCCTTCCAGCCGCCCCAGTGTGATGGGATACTCGCGCCGAATGCGACTGCCCTCGACCACACCCCAACCAGCCGCCGCAAGGGCAGGGTCGATGTGCTCGGCGCGGGTTTCGGCTTCGTTCATGGCCTGCTTCAGTTATCCGGGATTTCCGGATGGCTGTCTCCAGAATACCCCAGCGACGAACTATTCGGAATCTCCGAACAGTTGCCCGGGCGCCTATGCCGCCTTCACGTCAACCGTCAGGTGCAGGCCCGCCGAGCGGACTTGGTCCTGCAGCGCCAGCCTGACGAACTGGGATTCGCTCTGAGCAAGCGCCTTGGCGAAACGTGCCGCCCTTTCCGGGCTGACCGCTCGTCGTTCCTGCTCGATATCGCACAGGTGCGACCGCGACACGCCCAGCAGCTTGGCAAACTCCGCCAGGCTTTGCGCTTCAGCCTCGCGCAGGCCCGAAAGCGCGGCACCAAGGGTCAGCGGCCCTCCCATCAGGGATTCGAGATACCTCGACGCCTCTCGCCCTGCCGCTCGCTTGGTTTTTCTAGTAGTCATGTTTGTTGACCTCCTCGACGTAGACCGCGTGAATCGTGCCGGTCTGCCGTTCTTGATAGATGGCTCGGTATGCCTCGCTCAGGCGGATGGCCCGATACCCTTTCCATTCGCCCTTGAGCCCATGGTCCCGGTATCCAGGAATGGCCCGCGCAGCGGCAAGACCCTCCACCGTGACGAGATCGACCCAGAGCGCGAACTTCTTGACGATGTGTCCCGGTACCTTGGCAAGTTGTTTGTCGGCCGTGTTCGACAATTCGACGCGCACACGCCAGAGTGTACCCCACACAGGGGAACATTCAAGCCCTTTTCGGCCAGCGCCGGGCTCGTCTGGCCAACTTGTAAGGAACGCTTACAAGTTCGACTGCCTACAATTCACCGCTGAAGGCCTGATGAAGCAGCGACTTCTTGAGCTCGTCGAGCGCGGTGAGCTTCTGCTGGTAGATGGAGGCGAGACGGTCGGTTTCGGCGGAGAGGGAATCGAGCACGGCGACAATGTTCCGCTGCTCGGCGATGTTCTTCGGGAACGAGATCTCAACTGTCTTGAGCAATCTTGCCTTGATTCCCTTCACCGTTGCGCCGGTTCCCTTTGCGTGAATTCGCTGTTGAATCGGTTGTGAGAGCAGCAGGTACTTCAGGAAGGTGCTGTCCAACCTGTGGGCATCCGGCTGCATGATGATGATCCGCTGCGCAAAGACGACCTTGTCCGCGGTGTCCAATTGGGCGACGTTCGCAAGAGGCGCTTCCGTCGTGAAGAGAACGTCACCTTTGCGTGGAATTCCACGAGTCATCCACGGCCCGTAAGTTTCTGGGGCCACGAACTCCATTGGCTCTTCCTGAAGGAAACCCATCTTCACGTTCTTCGCGGTGACGAGCCTCAAGCCGCTCGCAGTCTTCTCGGGTGTCTTGCCGCGGTAGTCGATGAACTTGATGCACTCATCGATGGTCGTTTCCTCCCATCCCTTGCCTCGCTGGGTGAAGACGGATTGGAGGTGGCTTTCGAAGAGGGCGCGGGCGTTTTGGAGGTTCTTTTCGGCGTTGGCTTTGGCGGTGGCGATGCCCTCAAATGCTTCGTCGAGGATGCCGACGATCCGCCGCTGCTCGGGGAGGGGCGGAAGGATGAAACTCAGCGAACGAATCTGCTCCGTCATGAGCCGGTGAACGGTTGCGCCTCGGCTCACCATTCCGAGAAGGTCGTCCATCTTCGAATGGAGAAGATGGTACAGAAACATGGCGTCCACTGTTCCATCCGGGCAGAGCGCCTTCAAATCCTGATTGATCGTGAGTTCGCGCCCTGTAACCGCGATGGGCACAATCCTCGCTAGGATGCCGGACCTGACAACAACCAAGACCGATCCCTGCGGAATCATGGATGTGGCGCTGCCGTCTATCGCTTCCCGCGAAATGTGATCGATGGAATCAGAAACCACATCGAACTTCATGTCCTTGGGCGAGACCCACGGAATGTTTCCACGCCAATAGCGATCAACTGCTTTGGATGGCGTGCCGCCCCCTCGAAATTGACAAACCTCGCCGAGTGTCTTCGTCTGCCACCCGACCTTCCCGCTACTACGCATCCGCCGCCTTCCCGGCCCATTCAACGAGCTTCTTTTGCAGCACTTCCTTGCTGGGCAGGTACAATTGGTATTCGCGCGCGTGGATGCGGGCGCCTTTGGGCAGGGTGATGGTCACCAGGGCCTGGTTCTTCTTGGTGCACAGGACGATGCCGACGGTCCGGTTCTCGCCCTGGGTGCGGACGCGGCGGTCGAAGTAGTTGACGTACATTTGCATCTGGCCGAGGTCCTGGTGGGTGAGCTTGCCCAGNNAAGGCGATTGTAGAAGACCAAGTCCACGAAGAAGTGGTCGTCGTCGAAGCTGAAGCGCTTCTGCCGGGCCTCGAACAAGAAGCCCTTGCCCATCTCCAGCAGGAATCGTTCGATTTGGCTGATGATGGCCCCTTCCAGGTCGGATTCGGAATAGCGGGCCTGCTCGGCCAGGCCGAGGAATTCCAGCACCAGCGGCTCTTTGAGGATGTCTTGCGGCTTCTCCACAAGCTGACCCTTCTTGGCCAACTTGCGTATCCCAGCCTTGTCGCGGCTCAGGGCCAGGCGTTCGTAAAGACTGGTGTCGAACTGTCGCTTGAGCTCACGGACGGTCCAGTCCTGGCTGGCGGCCTCGATTTCGTAGAAGCTGCGCTCGCCCGGGTTCTTGATGCCCAAGAGGAAAACGTAGTGCGACCAGCTCAGGGAGAAGGGACGGGCCTGCGATTTTGCAGACACTGTCTGCAATTTTTCAGGGGCGAGCGATCGTCCAGACGCTGTCTGGACTGTTCGGATGGGGCTAGATTGCGCAGACACCGTCTGCGTCTTCCTGGCTGCGAGTGATTTTGCAGACACTGTCTGCAAAATTGGTCCACGGTCGCAGTACAGCAGGTAGAACGTCCGCATGTAAGCGAGATTCCGTCGAGAAAAGCCGTTGCCGAAGTCCTCGGTCAAACGATCCGCCAGGGCGCCTATGACCTCTTCCCCGTACGCGGCGCGACCCTTCCCCTTCTGCTCCTGCTCGACGATGCGGCGGCCGATTTCAAAGTTGGTGTGAACCTGGACCAGATCCACGCTACGCGCGACGGTGGCATGGGCCGAAACGATCAGCTTGCGGATGTCCTCGAAGAATGCCTTCGTCAGCTTACTCATCGTTCTTCTCCACCTCGTCGACACCTGCGGGCGATTGGCCAGACGTCGTCTGGCCTATTCGGGTGGGGCGAGATCGTCCAGACGCTGTCTGGACTTTACTGGCGGCAAGGAATTTTCCAATCGCTGACTGGAAAATCGTCGCTTCTTCGCCGCACCTCATACCAGCCCCCTGATCTTCGCCAGCACCTTCGCGCTCTCCGCGTCCAGCGCGGCGATCTCGTCCATGATCTTCTTGGGGCTGCGGTGGGTGACTTCCTCGTTGCCGCTCGGGTTCTTCACCGACAGGTCAAAGGTCGTCTGGTCGATGGTTTTGGCGTCGACGGTCCAGCTCTTGGGCGAGTCGGCCTTGGTCTTTTGCAGCTTCACGAAATCGGCCAGGTCGTCGTCGTTGAGG
>PMLB01000437.1 GCA_003158735.1 Myxococcales bacterium
CAACAGCATGAACTCGCTGCGCGTGGAAGGACAGAAGACCGTGGGCATCGAGATCGTGCAGCAGTTCGACTGGCGCGTGCCCGACTGGATCATCATTCCCGGTGGCAACCTCGGCAACGTCAGCGCACTCGGCGCTGGGTTCAAGATGATGCGCGAGCTGGGCCTCATCAGCAAACTGCCGCGCATCTGCGTGGCCCAGGTGCAGGCCGCCAATCCGCTCTATCTCGCCTACAAGAAAGGGTACGACAAGTTCGAGCCCATGGTGCCGCAAACTACCCTGGCCTCGGCCATCCAGATCGGCAACCCAGTGAGCGTGAAGAAGGCCATCAAGACCTTGCAGGAATTCGACGGCGTGGTCGAGCAGGCCAACGAGACCGAGCTGGCCGACGCGGCGGCGCGTGCCGATGCCACCGGCATGTTCTGCTGCCCGCANNCCTCAAGTTCACCGACTTCAAGGTGGGCTATCACGAGGGCAAGCTGCCCGGCGTTCCCGTGTGTCAGTACGCCAACAAGCCGGTCGAGGTGCCCAACGACTACGCCAAGGTCCGCGATACGGTTCGGCGACTGCTGGGAGCGTGAGGGACCCGATCTTTCGAACGTTGTCCTTTGCGGCAGAGATCCCGTACACTTGAGGAATGGCCGGAATGCGGGAGTCCACGAATGGCACGGCAAAGCGCAGCTAGGCGGCGACACGAGGCTGACGAGTGGCAGCACCTAATCTCCGGGGATCCCAAGATCCTCGGTGGCAAGCCCGTTATCAAGGGAACCCGCATGACTGTGTCCTTGGTGGTGGGCGCCGTGGGCGGCGGCATGACTGTCGATGAGGTGATGCACGAGTACCGTCTGACACGCGCACAGGTGCTCGCAGCGCTCACCTACGCTGCCGAAGTCGTCGGCGAGGAGCGGATTGTTCCGCTTCTTCCTTGACGAGAACGTCCCCCGTAAGTTCTCCTCCCTCACCAACCGGACATTCCCATGCAGATCGCACTCTTCGACACGACTCTTCGGGACGGAACCCAGAGCGAGGGGCTTTCTTTCTCAGTCGAGGACAAGATCAAGATTGCCCGGCTGCTCGACGGATTCGGGGTGCGCTACATCGAGGGCGGTTATCCTGGGGCCAACCCCAAGGATGAGGAGTTCTTTCGCCGCGCCTCTGAACTGAAACTCAAGCAGGCCCGACTCACTGCCTTTGGCAGCACCCGCCGCACCGGCAGCACGGCCGCGAACGACGCCAACCTGCAGGCCTTGGTCAAGGCCGCCACACCCGCGGTGGCCATCTTTGGCAAGACGTGGCTGCTGCACGTGACCGACGTGCTCAAGACCACGCCAGAGGAGAACCTGGCCATCATCTCCGACAGCGTGTCGTTTCTGAAACAGAACGGCCGCGAAGTGATCTTCGACGCTGAACACTTCTTCGACGGCTTTCGCGCCGATCGCAGCTATGCCCTGGCCGCGGTGCACGCCGCTGCCCAGGCCGGCGCGGACTGGATCGCCCTCTGCGATACCAACGGCGGAAACCTGCCCTCGACCGTGGCGGAGATCGTGCGCGAGGCGAAGAAGGTGCTGACCGTGCCTCTGGGCATCCACGCCCACAACGACAGCGATCTGGCGGTGGCCAACTCGCTGGCGGCCGTGGAGGCCGGCTGCACCATGGTGCAAGGCACGCTCAACGGCTGGGGCGAGCGCTGTGGCAACGCCAACCTCATGTCCGTCATCCCGGCCTTGCAGCTCAAGATGGGCCTAGCCTGCATCCCCGAGGAGAACATGGAGCGGCTCACCGAGGTTTCGCGCACGGCCAGCGAGATCGCCAATCTGCGCCCGCGCGCGCACGCACCCTATGTGGGCGCCTCAGCTTTTGCGCACAAAGCGGGCGCCCACGTCGCCGCGGTAGCGAAGTCGCCCGTCACCTTCGAACACATTCCGCCCGAGAAGGTCGGCAACGACCGCCGCATCGTCGTGTCCGAACTTTCCGGGCGCGGAAACATTCGCGCGCGCGCGGCCGAGCTGGGCGTCGAGTTGCGCGGCAACGAGGCCGACCTCGTCGCCCGCATCAAGGACCTGGAAAACCAGGGCTACCAGTTTGAAGCCGCCGATGGATCGCTCGAACTGATGCTGCGGCGGACACAGCCAGGCTATGTCGAGCCGTTCGAGGTTCGCGACGTGGTGGTGATCTCCCAGCGCCGCAGTAGCAGCGATATGTTCGTGGAGGCCACGGTCAAGATCAAAGTTGGCGACGAGGTTTCACATGTGGTGGCCGAGGGTTCCGGCCCGGTCGACGCCATGGACCACGCCTTCCACAAAGCCCTCGATCATCACTTCCCGCTCTTGCGGCAAATCCATCTGTGCGACTTCAAGGTGCGCATCCTGGATCCAGAATCGGCCACCGCCGCCATCACACGGGTGCTGGTCGAATCCAGCCTGGGGAGCGAACGCTGGAGCACGATCGGGGTCTCGCAAAACATCATCGAGGCGAGCTGCGAAGCGCTCAAGGACGCTCTTGAGCTGCCCCTGGTTCGGGCCGCCAAGGCCTGATGGTCCGCGCTGCTCGCGGGAATAGGAGGGGAGCGCCCCTGGTTGCACCTCAGCAGCCAGTGGGGTAGATGCACTGGGTCGTTTGGTCGCGTCTCAACCCCGACACGTGGCCTCGGCAATTTCAGAACCCCCATTCACCGTGCCCATGCCCGCATATCTTCGTCCAATGAAGGGAAGCGTCGCTGCCCTTCTTGCCATCGCGTTCCTTGGCCCCGCAGTCAGTCTGGCGGACGATGCGGCTGAGTCATCCAATCTCCCGGTCCATCTGGGAATGGCGGATGCTTTGCGACTCTTCCGCGAGCGTGGCTTCGATCTCATCGTGGCGGACGCGGCGGTCGATAGCGTTCGGGGTGACGCTCAGATGGCTGGCGCGATCCCCAATCCGGCCATATCCGCCGGCGTGGGGCGTTCCTTCGGGTTCAACAGCAAAGCATGTCCTGGTTGCTCGGCCTTGGCCTGGAGCGCGGGCGTGTCCGACCAATCCGCTATCTTCGACACCCTGTCGGGGAAGCGGCGTCTGCGTTCGCGCACGGCGGAACTGGCCCTGTCGGTGGCGCGCCAGAACCGCGCCGATACCCAGCGCACCCTGGAATCCATGCTCCGCCAGCAGTATCTCGAGGCGGTTTATGCCCGTGATGCCCTTGATCTGGCACACGAGTCGCAAGGCCGCCTGGGCCATGTGTTGGAACTCAATCAAGCCCGCTTCCAGCATGGCGCCATTTCGCAAGTCGACGCGCTCAAGGTCGAAACCGAGAAGCTGGAAGCCGACCAAGAGGTGGAACGGGCGGAATTGACCCTGGCCGAGGCCAAGTATGACCTCGCCTTCTTGCTGGGCGTGCGCGGGCGCGTGCCGGACTTCGAGGTCGATGTCGATCTCCCGCGCTATCGGGTTCCTGCCGATTTGGGCCACGCGACGGTTGATTCGTTGCTGGAGCAGGCGCGCAAGCAACGTCCCGACTTGGCCGCTGCCCACCTGGAGCACGACCGCGCCGGGGCGGCTCTGCAAACGGCAAAGCGCCTTCGCTTTCCCGACGTCGCGCTCTCGCTCGGTGTGAGTGGACAGGGGGCCGGCAGCGACGTCAGCTCGCCGCCCACGTTGTCGCTGGGACTCACGCTCACCCCGCCACTCTTCTACCGTTTCCAGGGCGAGGTGCAGAAGGCCCAGGCCGACATGCGCGTGCAGGACACGCTTCTGGCCAAAACCGAAGCACAGATCGTGAACGACGTGACCGGCGCGCTGGCCCAGTTCCAGTCCACCCAACGCCGGGTGGAGCGGGCCGAGCACGGGTTGCTCGATCGCGCGCGGCGCACGCGCGACCTGGTCCAGATCCAATACGAGAAGGGCGCGGCGTCGCTGCTCGAGTACCTCGACGCACAACGAATGCTCATAGAGACCACCCAAGGCTACCTGCGCGATCTGGCCGACTACTGGCTCGCGGTCGTGCTCATTGGGGAGGCCGTGAGCTTGGAGCTGGGGCCATGAACCATATACGAGTGATTCCCTTCACCGCACTTTGTTTGGCCGTGGCCGTCGGAGCTGGTTGTCCCAGGCGCGCCGCCAACTCATCGATCGCCCCGCCCAACACAGAGGTGTGGCTAGCGCCCGAACAGATGGCTGCGGCCAAGCTGGTGGTCGAGCCCCTCGAACCGCAGCCGGTGGGCGGCGTCGTCGTGGCCAGTGGTCGCGTCACCTTCGATGACCTGCACGTCGCGCACGTGCTGTCACCGGTGACGGGCCGGGTGGTCAAGATCGAGGCCCAGCCCGGCCAGCGCGTGAGGAAAGGCGATGCCCTGGCGGAGATCGAGTCTCCTGACGTGGCGGCCGCATTTTCCGATTTGGCCAAGGCTCAGGCCGACTTTGGCGCGGCCGAGAAGGAGGCCAACCGCCAGAAGGATCTGTTCGACGTCCACGCCGGATCGCAACGCGATTTCGAGAGCGCGCAGTCGAACTATAGCAAGGCCAGGGCCGAGCTGGATCGAGCCAGGAAGAAGACCCGCATCCTGCGCGGCAGTTCCTCCAATCGGTCCAACCAGATGTACACCCTGCGCACGCCCATCGACGGCGAGGTCATCGCCCGCAACGTGAACCCCGGCGCCGAGGTGCAAGGGCAGTACACCGGTGGCACCGTGCTCGAGCTCTTCACCGTGGGCGAGTTGGACAGCGTGTGGGTGCTTGGGGACGTTTTCGAGATGGATCTGGGACGGGTCAAGGCGGGCACCGCCTGTCTGGCCACCGTGGTGTCGTATCCCGGCCGCGTCTTCCGGGGACTGGCCGACTGGGTCTCGGACACACTCGACCCCGCGACCCACACTTCGAAAGTGCGCTGCAAGATCGTCAACTCCGACCGCGCACTCAAACCCGAGATGTATGCCACCGTGACCCTGCCGGTAGACCGCCAAGTCGCACTCGCCATCCCGCGTAGCGCGCTTCTGCGCCTCGGCGATCAGACGGTAGTTTTCGTCGAGGCGGGCAAGACTCCCGACGGCCGCTTGCGCTTCGAGCGCCGCCCGGTGGTGGTCAACGAGGAGTTGGGCAACGAGTTCCTGCCGGTGCTGCGCAACCTGGCCAAAGGTGAGCGCATCGTGGTTTCCGGCGCCATTCTGCTTTCTGGAATGCTGTAACCATGATTGAACGACTGGTTTCGGCCGCAGTCCGTGCGCCCTTTCTGGTCTTCATGGCTGCGCTGGCGCTCGTCGGAATCGGCATCCGCTCGTACGTGCAACTCGACATTGAGGCCTATCCCAACCCGGTAGCACCCATGATCGAGCTTATCGCGCAGCCGCAGGGCTGGAGCGCCGAGGAAGTCGAGCGCTACGTCACCCTGCCTCTCGAAACCGGGCTGGTTGGCATGCCCGGGCTGGAACATGTGCGCTCACAGTCGCTTTTCGGCTTGGCCGATGTGAAGTTCTACTTTGGCTGGGACACCAGCTACGCCACGGCTCAACAGCGCGTGCTCAACCAGCTCAATTTCGTAAACCTACCAGCCGGTGTGCAACCACAGCTCTCGCCCTGGAGCGCGATCGGCGAGCTGTATCGCTATAAGGTGGTGGGCAAGGACTACACCGCGGCGGATCTCAAGACCGCCCAGGACTGGATCCTGGAGAAGCAGTTCCGCCAGGTGCCGGGCGTGATCGACGTGGTGGGGTTTGGCGGCCTGACCAAGCAGTACCACGTGGACGTGGACCCCTATCGCCTGCGCGGACTCAACGTCAGCCTGGCGCAGTTGCAGTCCGCCATCACCAACGCCAACCAGAACGTGGGCGGGCAGCGTATCACGCTGGGCGAGCAATCCTTCGACGTGCGCGGCGTCGGGCTCATCCGTTCGGTGCGCGACATCGAACAAGTAACGGTGGCCGCGCAAAAAGGCGTGCCGGTTCGGGTGCGCGACGTGGCCGCGGTCAGCGTGGGGGCGGCCCCGCGTCTGGGCATCGTGGGCCGCGATGGTGAACCTGACATCGTGGAAGGCATCGTGCTTATGCGCTACGGAGGCGACTCGCTTTCCACGGTCAAGGGCATTCACGATCGCGTCGACTACATTCGGCAGAACCGGGTTCTGCCGCCCGGCATGGACATCGAAACGCTCTACGACCGGGCCGACCTGGTGAAGCTGACTACCCACACCGTGATGGAGAACCTCATCACCGGCATGGTGCTGGTCTCGTTGGTGCTGTGGCTCTTCCTGGGCAAGCTGCGCGCCGCCCTGTTGGTCGCGCTCAACCTGCCGCTGGCCCTGCTCTTCGCATTCTTCGGCATGGTGTCGACCGGCACCCAGGCCAACCTCATCTCGCTGGGCGCGGTTGACTTCGGCATCGTGGTCGACTCGTCGGTCATCATGATGGAGAGCATCTTCCGCAACTTCGCCCGGCGCGGGGGTTCGGTCTTCGAGCGCATCGCCAGCGCGGCTCGCGAGGTCGGGCCGCCCGTGTTCTCTTCCACGCTCATTATCGCGGTGGCCTTCGTTCCGCTCTTCACCCTGACTGGCGTGGCCGGCGTGATCATGGCGCCCATGGCGCAGACCTATGCCTTTGCCATCGGCGGCGCCATCCTGCTCTCACTCACTCTCACTCCGGCGCTTTCATCGCGCCTCTTGCCCGTGTCCTCCAGCCAGGACGAAGAGGAGAAGAACACCCGCTTCATGCGCCTGGTCCACCGGGTGTACTCACCGCTGTTTTCCTTCGCCTTGCAGCGTCCGCACTGGGCCGTGCTGTTGGGTGCGGCGCCCGTGGTCGTGGCCCTGGCAGCCGCCGGCATCCTCGGCCGCGAATTCATGCCCAAGCTGGAAGAAGGCAACTTCTGGATCCGCGCGACGTTGCCCACATCAATCTCCCTGGAGAAGTCGGCTCGCTACGTAGGCCACATTCGCGCCATCGTGCTCGGCTGCCCGGGCGAAGATGCGAGTGACTGTCCCTTCGCGAAGCGAAGCCGGCCCGAGATCCAGAGCGTTATCTCGCAATTGGGGCGGCCCGACGACGGCACCGACGTGTCCGGCTTCCACAACATCGAGCTTCTCGCGCCTTTGCGCCCCAGCTCTGAATGGCGCAAGGGCGTGACCAAGGCGTCGTTAACCGAGGACATGCAGCGCGACTTGGCTCGCGCATTTCCCGGCGTGGTGTTCAATTTCTCGCAGGTCATTGCCGACAACGTGGAGGAGGCCATGTCGGGCGTCAAGGGTGAGAACACGGTCAAGGTGGTGGGGCCGGACTTGCTGGTCAACGAGACCAAGGCCGACGAGATCGTGAGCGTGATGAAGGACATCCGGGGTGTGGCGGATCTGGGAATCTTCCGCTCGCTCGGCCAGCCCGCGATTCGCATCACGCCTTCGCGCACCGCCGCTGGACGCTATGGCCTCAACACCGGCGACGTGGCGGCCGTGATCCAAGCTGCCATCGGAGGGCTGGCCATCACCCAAGTCTACGAGGGCGAAAAGCACTTCGATCTGACCGTGCGTTGGGACGAGCCCTACCGGCGCGACCAGCGCGCCATCCGCGCCATCCTGGTGGCCGCGCCCGACGGCGCCCAGGTGCCGTTGGGGCAGCTGGCTGATGTGGTCGAGGAGAACAGTCCCTCGGTCGTCTTCCGCGAAGATCTCAAGCGCTACGTACCGGTGAAGTTCTCGGTGCGCGGACGCGACCTGGCCTCGACCATCGCCGAGGCGCAGGCCAAGATCGCCGCGCACGTCAAACTTCCCTACGATACGCATCTGGAATGGGGCGGCGAGATCAACCAATTGCGCGAGACCACGGCGCGCCTGCTGATCATCGTGCCCGTCACCCTGCTGGTCATCATGTTTCTGGTATACAGCTCGGTCAAGAACGCGCGCGACACCCTCATCGTGCTGCTGGGCGCGCCCGTGGCAGCCAGCGGTGGTGTCGTGGCCCTCTTTCTCACCGGCACTGATTTCTCGATTTCGGCGGCCATGGGCTTCATTTCGATTCTCGGGGTTTCCATCCAGGACGCCCTGCTGGTGGTCACCTACGCGCAAAAGCTACGTACCCAAGGGGAGTCAGCAGAAGCTGCCGCCAGGAAAGCAGCCCAGCGCTGGTTGCGCCCGGTGCTGATGGCCTCCTCGGTCGCCATGCTGGGCCTGCTCCCCGCCGCCCTCTCGCGCGGCATCGGCTCGGAAACCCAAAAGCCACTGGCCATCGTGGTCATCGGCGGAGCCCTGGCGCTCGTGATCCTGCCACGCCTGCTGCAGCCCGCGCTGCTGTCGCTGGCTTTCCGGAAACGGGCTCCGACCGCCCCACAGGTCTGACCGCCCGCCAGAGCCATCCCGCCATCCGCGCGCCTGAAATGCGCAGCCTCGGCAGCCAGCCCGCGCTACTCCAGTTCGTTCACAACGACAGGCTGGAAGTTGCCCACCGGGTCGCCGGACGAGTTGACTCCCCCCACTCGGATAAACTCGGCCAGCGTGTTGTTGCAGTTCATGTCGCCCTTGGCGTACGCCGTGAAACGGGCGCTGACGCCGGTTCCTGACCCGCTATATCCCGGCATGTAGTGGTGGGCGTCAGGAATAGAGAAGTTCAGGGACAGCCACACCAAATCGGTCGCCCAAACCGGGTTTCCAGACCCACAGCGCTGGCCGGTCTGGCACGCACACTCGCTGGCGCTGGCCCAAGCCGCGCTCGGCCCGGGGAACTGCTGGGGCAGCACCCCACCGCTGCCATTTGTGTGATCGGTCACGAAGTAGCTCAATGACCCTGCCCACTCCTTGTTCAGATGACCGACGGCTTCGGCGGTGCGAGCCTTCTTGACGTATCGACTGAAAGCAGGAACAGCGATCGCTGCCAGAATTCCGATGATGGCCACAACGATCATGAGCTCCACCAGCGTGAAGCCGCTGGGGTTCCGGCTCCTAGCCAAGCTCGTGGCAGGCATCGCGGTAATCCGTTTCTTTACGATGCAAGTCTCGGGCCGTGTCCACGAACGCTGGATTCGATGGCACAAGTGGCGGCAAATCGCGATCTATCGTGTCTCGAGTTTACCGGCACTGACGGACCACGGTGACCGAAATGGTAACTTGTGGCTCGAAGCCCGACAAAAAACGGCGTTCCGAGGCCCGCCGTGTCCGCGGTACCGAGATTCGATTCCCTGGCCAGTGCGTCGGGTGCGTCGCTCGCTGCACTTGCGGCGAGTCTCGACCCGCGCGACGATAGAGGCATGCGCGTCTCACGTCTGATCGGTGTGATCCTTTGGGCCGGCCTCCTCATCTCATGCCGCAAGCAACTGGGCGACGGGGCCACATCTCAGCGTGACGTCGACGCCAACCTGGACGGATTCATCGACGTCGTGAAATCCGGACTGGGTCTGTCCGTCAATCCCCGTTTCCTGACCTTCGGGCCCGTGCCTGGCACGAGCCCATGGGACAGNNTCCTGGCCACCGGCCGCTTTGGCAAGGACGGTGAGATCATGTGCTTCGGCCTGCAGCTACAGAAGCACCCCAACGAAGTCGTGCGCCAGGACATCGCTTTCCGCTCGGCCGAGTTCTGCCCTTTCCAGCTGTCCGCTGGCCCGGCCCAGCAGATCATCCGCGGCCTCGAGAAGGCGCAGATGGAGCACTTCCAGCGCCAGGAGACTGACAGGGATCTGGACCCGACTGGACGCTGATATGGGAACCCGATGGTCCGCGGCGCGTACAGCTCGCCGGCTCCCCACGCGACTAGGCCGGGTTTGACTGACGGCCATGTGCGGGGCGACAATGCCAGCCGTCTTGCGACAGGAGGCTTTGATGGCTGTTCGATCGTCGACAATTCAGGCCGGGCTTGGCTTGCTGATCCTACTTGGCAGCTCGTCCGTATGGGCGGGCCAGAAAGAGGACGCGGCTCGGGCCGAAGTGGCGGCCGGCACAGCAGCCTACAACCTCGGCTACTACGACGACGCTGCCCGGCACTACGAGGAAGCCTATCGCCAGGTGCCGGACCCTGCCCTGCTCTTCAACGTCGGTCAGGCCTACCGGCTTGCCGGCAAGCCTGACCGTGCCATCACCGCCTATCGATCCTACCTGCGCACAGCACCTGCCGACGCAGCCAATCGGGTTCAGGTCGAGAAGCGGATTCCGGAGCTGGAAAAGCTGCTGGCTGAGATGAAGAGTGCGCAAACGGCGCCGCCACCAGGAACCCTGCCCACGGCTCCGCCTGCGGCTGTCCCGCCCGCTGCCCAGGCTCCGAGCAGCACGCCTG